>NZ_JBBYGR010000001.1:0-40796 GCF_038405005.1 Xanthomonas sp. JL1
GACTCAGCATTTTTCCAGTCATTGAAATGCAAGAAGCTGGAATTTTAGAGGTTTGATGGGTTGTTCAGACCTTCCCTAACTGACCCTACTGCAATGGGCGACAGCTACTTCCGCTATTAAGGTTAATCTCCTCGGCGCCGAGCGCATGCAACCGATCACGCCCAAGCAGTGGATCGGCGCGCCGCAGGCCAAGGGCGATACGGTGCCGCTGTCCAGCGCCGAGGATCTGAAGGTGGCGCTGGAGTATCGCGGCTTTGCCGGCGAGATCAGCGAGCCGGCGCAGCTGCCGCACGATCGCAAGCCGGCGGCGATCAGCACGTCCAGCGGCGGCTACAAGGCCGATGTGTTGCACGCCAACAGCACGCGCTACCCCTGGGCGCTGAGCACCCATAGCATGAGCGGCGCTTCGGCCGAGCAGGCGCTGCAGCAACGCTATGCGCGCATGTGTGCGGCCAGCCACAACGGTAAACAGGGCGATCAGCGACAGACCTACATGCCGATGCTGCTGGGCCTGTGGGACGCGGTGGGCGTGGTGCACGAGCTCAACGGCTACCGGCACGACGTGGTCGCGGCGATGGCGCGTTACAAGGACGAGCGGGCGATGGAGTTCAACGCGATGGAGCACATCGAGGAGATCGACACGCTGTTGCAGCGCAATGCGGCGGTGTTGTCGGATCTACCCCCCCAAGGACGCCGCACGCGCCGAGGTGTTCGACGACATCGAAATGTTCTACAACCCACAACGCCGTCATGGTTCAATCGGCAACCTGTCCCCTGTAGAGTTTGAACGGCGCTACGCGCAACGAGGGTCTTGAGTGTCTACGGAACCCTGGGCGTATCACACCGTCTTCCCCGCCATGCCATGACGCACGATCGCAACGTGCCGCCTGCTCGCACGGTCTAGCCCACGGCACGCGCTATGCGTTGTCCATCTCGCAGATATGTGAGCGATCCGCTCTGTGCAAAACCCAACTCATCGCCGAAGGCTGCGCGCACTGCGATTGCCTAAACGAATGCGTGGCCGCGTGGTTTCTCGCGCGGTTTGATGCAATACGCAGCGGCTAGCCACCGATTACATGCCGCACGCAAGACACCAGCGTACTCGAGTGCTCCGCCAGCGTGCGCTGTTGTTGTCATTGGATCCTGCGGGCAAGCCCATCACGCATATCCATACCTGCCATGCCGGTGTTCGATTTCATTCCGCCGGCAGCAGCGCACACGATGCATCTCCGGTGCAAGGGGGACGCCTTTGCCACATGGCCGCTGCAACCGCAGCGTCCAGCAACCACGCAGATCATCGGAGGCCGCATGTCCGTTCGCAGCAGCAGTCAGAAGTTCATTGCCAGAAATCGCGCGCCTCGCGTGCAGATCGAGTACGACGTCGAGATTTACGGCTCGCAGAAAAAGGTGCAGGTTCCGTTCGTCATGGGTGTGTTGTCGGATCTGTCCGGCGCCAATACCGAACACCTGCCGGCGCTGGAAGCACGCGAGGCAGTGGAAATGGATGTCGACAATTTCGACAGCCGGCTGCGTGCCATGCAACCGCGCGTGGCCATGAGCGTTTCCAATACGCTCACCGGCAGCGGCGAGTTACCGGTCGATATCACCTTCGACAGCCTGGACGATTTTTCGCCCACCGCGGTCGTGAAAAAGGTGGCACCGCTGGCCGAGCTGCTGGAAGCACGTACCCAGCTGGCCAATCTAGGCACTTACCTTGACGGCAAAGCCGGCGCCGAGCGCTTGATCGCCGATGCGATCAAGGATCCCACCCTGCTGCGTTCGCTGGTCGCGGCTCCCAAGTCGAAGGATGCGTAACCTCATGGTGACCCAACATTCCGCTGCCCAAGACCTTGCCGAAGCGCAGCCGCAAACCAGTCAGACCGACGACTTTGCGGCCCTGCTGACCCGCGAATTCCGTCCGCGTAGCGAACGCGCCGGCGAAGAAGTGCGGTTGGCTGTGCGCACCTTGGCCGAACAGGTGCTGGAACGCAGCGACATCATCAGCGACGACCTCGCGCAGACAATCAACGCGTATGTCGCCGAGATCGACCGCAAGATCAGCGAGCAACTCAACCTCATCCTGCACGCCCCGCAATTCCAGGCGCTGGAGGGTGCATGGCGCGGACTGCATTATCTGGTCAGCAACACCGAATCGGACACGCAGTTGAAGATCCGCGTGCTCAACGTGTCCAAAAGGGAGCTCGCCAAGAACCTCAAGCGCTTCAAGGGCACCGCCTGGGACCAGAGCCCGGTATTCAAGAAAATTTACGAAGCCGAGTACGGCCAGCTGGGTGGCGAACCCTACGGCTGTTTGATTGGCGATTACCACTTCGACCATAGCCCGCAGGATGTCGACACGCTGCGCGGCATCAGCCAGATTGCCGCCGCCTCGCATGCGCCTTTCATCGCCGCTGCGGGTCCTGGCCTGATGGGGATGGAAAGCTGGAGCGAGCTGTCCAACCCGCGCGATCTGGCCAAGATTTTTTCCACCCCCGATTACGCGGCTTGGCGTTCGTTGCGTCAGAGCGAGGATGCCAAGTACCTGGCGCTTGCCATGCCGCGCACGCTGGCGCGGCTGCCGTACGGAGTCAAGACCGATCCGGTGGAAGCGTTCGACTTCGAAGAAGACACCCAGGGCGCCGATTCGTCGTGCTACACCTGGCAAAACGCCGCCTACGCGATGGCGGTCAACATCAACCGCTCCTTCAAGCAGTACGGTTGGTGCACCCGCATTCGCGGCGTGGAGTCGGGTGGGGCGGTGGAAGGCCTGCCGACGCATACCTTCCCGGCCGACGATGGCGGTGTGGACATGAAGTGCCCGACCGAGGTCGCGATTACCGACCGCCGTTCGGCCGAACTCGACAAGATGGGTCTGATGCCGCTGGTACATCGCAAGAACACCGACATGGCAGCCTTCATCAGCGCGCAGTCGCTGGGCAAGCCCGAGGAATACGACGACCCGGATGCCACCGCCAACGCGGCGCTGAGCGCACGCCTGCCGTATATGTTCGCTTGCTGCCGCTTCGCGCACTATTTGAAGTGCATCGTGCGCGACAAGATCGGCTCGTTCAGCACGCGCCAGCAGATGCAGAGCTGGTTGACCGATTGGGTGATGAACTACGTCGACGGCGACCCGGCCAATTCCAGCGAAGAAACCAAGGCGCGTAAGCCATTGGCTGCTGCCGAAGTGGTCGTCGAAGAGGTCGAGGGCAACCCCGGCTACTACACCTCCAAGTTCTTCCTGCGCCCGCATTACCAGCTCGAAGGCCTGACGGTATCGCTACGCCTGGTCTCGCGCTTGCCATCGGCGCAGGCAGCCTGATCGGCCACAGGCCTCGCTTTCGAACACCAACGCCCTGCGGCTGACAACGCCACGGGATCGGCTCCCCCTTCCTGCACCACCCATCACTGGAGAAGTTCCATGGCTTTCGATATGCATCTCAAATTCGGCTCGGGCGACGTCGAGATCAAGGGCGCGTCCAACCATACCAAGCACAAGGACCAAGTGCCGATCATTGCCTGGTCGTGGGGCACCAGCAACACCGGCAACCTGCATACCGGCGCCGGGTATGCAGCCGGCGGCAAGGCCAATGTGAAGGATATTTCCATCACCAAGTACGTCGATAGTTGCTCCAATGCCTTGCTCAACGCCTGCTGCACGGGTGCGCGTGTGGATTCGGCCACGCTGTACGTCACCAACGCCACCGGCGAGCAGTCGGACTACGTGACGATCGAACTCAGCGAAGGCGTGATGATCACCTCGGTGTCCACCGGCGGTAGCGGTGGCGAGGACCGTCTGACCGAAAACGTGACCCTGCATTTCGGCAAGTTCAAGTATTCGTTCCAGCCGCAGGACGACAAGGGCAAGAAGCAGGGCGGCACCAAGGACTTCACGTTCAACATGCAGGAAGTGAAGAAGTCCTGAGCCCCACGCATCCCCCAACCGGAGCGCCGCTGCCGATGTCTGCTGTCCATCCCGAACATGCCTGCGCCCGCCTGCTCAAGGCGGGCGACCCGGCGCAATCGTTGGCCACCGCCAAGGACTGGGTGCGGCAGTGCCCGGCCGATGCCCAAGCGCGCATCGGGCTGTTCCAACTGTTGGCGGTGGCCGGAGAGTGGCAGCGCGCGCAACAACAATTGCGCCTGGCCGCGGAGTTGGACCAGGGTTGGGGCGGGGTCGTGGCTGCGTATGTGCGCATCCTCGACGCTGAACTGGAACGCGAACAGGTGCTGGCCGGCCGAATGATGCCGCTGATGCCTGGTCAGGTCCCGCCGTGGCAGCAGGATCTGCTGCAGGCATTGCAGCATGATCGCGACGGCGAACCAGGGCAGGCAGCGCGACGGCGTGCCCTGGCGCTTACGCAAGCCGATGCCATCGCTGGCCATATCGATGGCCGGCGTTTCGACTGGCTGGCCGACGCCGACCCGCGTTTTGGTCCGTGCCTTGAGGTCATCCTCGAAGTGGGCTACGCGTGGGTGCCGTTCGTCCAATTGCGCAGCCTGTGCTTGGAAGCCCCGACCACGCTGCGCGACTTGCTATGGCAGTCGGTCGACATCCAATGGCATGACGGCACACGCAGCCGTGGCGTGGTGCCGTGCCGTTACCCCGGTAGCCAACACAGCGAGCAGGGCGCGATCCGCCTTGGCCAGCGCACCGAATGGAAGGGCGAGGCGTTGTCCGCATGCGGTCTGGGGCAACGCTTGCTGGCTGGCAGCGAGGACGACTACCCGGTGCTCGACATCCGCCACATCGCATTCGACACCGCCGCGGTGGAAGCGCCATGGCCGAACTGACCCAACAAGAGCGTTTGCAGCCATCGCTGCTGGACCGATTGATCGACGACCGCCGACACGAACCGGCGGAAAGCCGCGACGCGCGGGCGATCAGTCCAGCCAAGCTGCGCGACTGCGTCATGCGCGACCTGGCCTGGCTGCTCAATTGCACGCGCCACTGGCATGAGGATGCGTTGCAGGCGTATCCGCACGTCGCCAGCTCGGTACTCAATTACGGCATTCCCGACCTGGCCGGCGCACGGCTGGCGGGGCTGGACGTGATCGCACTGCAGAACCGCATTCGTGAGGCGATTGTGGCGTTCGAGCCGCGCCTGGCTGCGGCCAGCCTGCAGGTCACCGCGAAAGTGGATATCGGGCGCATGGACCGCATGTCGCTGTCCTTCGTCATCGATTCCGAATTGTGGGCACAGCCGCTGCCGCTGGCGCTGTATCTGCGCACCGATCTCGATCTGGAAACCGGTCGTTTCAGTCTGTCTTCGGCAGGCCACTGACGTATGGATCCGCGCCTGCTCCATCACTACAACCGCGAGTTGCAGCATGTGCGCGAGATGGGTGCGGAATTCGCGCAGGCGTATCCGAAAGTGGCGGGCCGGCTTGGGATGAGCGGTATCGAGTGCGCCGACCCGTATGTCGAACGTCTGCTGGAAGGGTTTGCCTTCCTGTCTGCGCGCGTGCAGGTCGAACTCGAAGCCCAGCAGCCTGCATTCGCGCAGCATCTGACGGAAATGCTGTATCCACATTTCCTGTCGCCGGTGCCGTCGATGGCCGTGGTGGAGCTGCAACCGGAGCAAGGCGAGGGCATCGGCCCAGCGGGGCATGTGGTGCCGCGCGGCAGCGCGTTGCGCTCGTTGATCGGGCATGGCGACCGCACCGCCTGCGAATATCGCACCGCGCACGCGGTGACGCTGTTGCCGCTGCGCCTGACTGCCGCCAGTTATCTCACCTCGCCGGCAGCGCTGGCCACGCTCGGTGTGCCGGTCGAGCCGCGTGCGCGCGCCGGCCTTCGCCTGGTCTTCAACGTCGACCCCGGGCTGCGCCTGGACATGCTGGCGCTGGACACATTGCCGATCTTCATCACCGGCGCCGATGGGTTGGCCGGCACCCTCCACGAACAACTGCATGCCAATGCGTTGGGATTTGTGGTGCGTGCCCGCTCCGCGGATGGGCAGGTGCTGACGCGCACCTTCGGTCCCGAGCATCTGCAGCCGCAGGGCTTCGATGACGAGCAGGCGCTGCTGCCGCGCAGCGAACGCTCTTTCAGCGGCTATCGCCTGCTGCAGGAATATTTTGCCTGCCCCGAGCGTTTCCTGTTTACCGCCTTCGATGGCCTGGCGCAGGTGCTGACGCGAGCGGCGTGCGCCGAATTCGAGATGTTGGTGTGGTTCGACCGCAGCGTCGAGCGGCTCGATAACGCGGTGGACGCAAGTAACTTCCGCCTGCATTGCACCCCGGCGATCAACCTGTTTCCTCGGCGCGGTGATCGTATCCATCTGCATCCCGGCATCTCCGAGCACCACGTGTTGGCTGACCGCACGCGGCCGATGGACTTCGAGATTCATGGCGTGGAGCAGGTCGAAGGCTTCGGCGATGGCAATGCGCCAATGCAGCGTTTCGAGCCGTTCTATGGCGCGCAGCCGCGCAGTTGGCATGAGCGGCGTTCGGCATTTTATGCCTTGCGACGGCAGCCGCGGCGGCTGTCGACGGGACAGCGTCGTACCGGGCCGCGCTCGAGCTACGTTGGCAGCGAGGTGTTCCTGTCGTTGGTCGATGGCGACCAGGCGCCGTATTCGCACCAACTGCGGCAACTGGGCATGCAGCTGTGGTGCAGCAACCGCGATCTGCCGCTGCATATGCCGGTGGGCAAATCCAGCACCGACTTCGTCCTCGACGATGGCGGCCCGGTGGCGTCGATCCGCTGCGTTGCAGGTCCAACGCGACCGCGCTCGGGCGTGACCGCCGGCGATACCCGCTGGCGCCTGATCAGCCATCTGCAGTTGAACTATCTCTCGCTGCTGGATGCCGGCGACGACGGTGCCACCGCATTGCGCGAGATGCTCACGCTGTACCACGACCCGCACGATGCCGCTGCGCGACGACAGGTAGACGGCGTGCGCCGCATCGCTTCGCGCCCGATCGTAAGGCGCATTCCGGTGCCGGGCCCGGCCACCTATGGCCGCGGACTTGAGATCACCTTGACCTGCGACGACGCGGCCTTTGAAGGGCAGGGCGTCTATCTGCTTGCCTCGGTGCTGCGGCATGTCTTTGCGCGCCAGGCATCGCTCAATTCCTTTACCGAAACCGTGCTATGCACGCCCGAACGCAACGAGGTCGCTCGATGGCCAGCCCATCTCGGCAATCGGCCGATCCTGTAGCGCTGTTCGCGCGGCTGGATGCGCAACCGCAGGCCTTCGAGCTATTCGAAGCGCTGCGGTGGCTGGAGTGCGCGCATCCGGCGCAACCGCGTCTGGGCCAGGCAGCACGGCCGTTGGAAGAGCCTGTGCGTTTGGGCCAGCGCGCCTCGCTGGAATTTCCTCCGCGCGACATCGACAGCGTGCACGCTGGCGTTGACGGTCGCCCGCCGACCCTGCGCACGCTGTCGCTGGGCTTGTTCGGCCCGCATGGTGCGCTGCCGTTGCACCTGACCGAGCACGCCATCGAACGTGAAAGCGCTGGCGATCCCACCTTTGCGGCCTTTGCCGACATGTTTCACCATCGCATGATTGCGCTGTGGTATCGCGCCTGGGCCGATGCGCGACCCACCGTGCAGATGGATCGCGTGGGCGATGACCGCTTCGGCGCGCGGCTGGATGCGTTAACCGGTGTGGACCAACCTGCGTTACGTGATCGCGATGCGATGCCGGTGGCTGCACGCCGGCACTTCGCCGGTCGCTTCATTGCCCAGGCGCGCAATGCGGAAGGCTTGCGTGCTGTGCTGACCGGCCTGTTCGACGTCCCGGTGCAGGTGCAGGAATTCGTTGCCAACTGGTTGACGCTGCCCGAGGAAGGGCGACTGCGGATGGGACGTGCTGCTGCGCGTATCGGGCGTGACGCCACGCTTGGCGCATCGGCGCGCAACGCGCAGCATCGCTTCCGCCTGCGGATCGGCCCCTTGGAGATCGCCCGCTACCGCGAGTTCCTGCCGGGCGGCCAGGCCCTGGACGTACTGACCGCCGCAGTACGCGGCTACATCGGCGACGAGCAGGCCTGGGACTTACAACTCGTGCTGGCGCGCGAAGACGTCCCGTTGCCAGTCCTGGGGCAGGGCCAGCGCATCGGCCTGTCGCTGTGGCTCGGCCACTATCGCCGCACGCTCGATGCCGACCAGCTCGTGCTTACGTCGCCCTGATGCGTTTCTCGGTTTTCACTTCTGGAGTTTTTATGGCAGACATCAGTCGCGCCGCCTTGTTCGGCAAGCTCAACAAGACCACCTATCGCGGTATCGAATCGGCCACTGCGTTCTGCAGGCTACGTGGCGACCACGAAGTGGAACTGCTGCACTGGCTGCATCAGTTGCTGCAGGCGCAAGACGGCGACTTGCACCGCATCGTGCGCCGTTTTTCGCTGGATGCGTCGCGGCTTGCACAGGACCTGACCGTGGCGCTCGATCGCCTGCCGCGCGGCGGTGGCGGACACTTCGATCTGTCGGCCAGCGTGGAGGAGGCAGTGGAACGCGCCTGGGTGCACTGCACGTTGCGTTACGGGCGGCAACGCATCCGTGGCGGCGATCTGCTGGTGGCGATCCTGCACACGCGTAGCCTGCGTCACGGGTTGCTGGCGATGTCGAGCGAGTTCGCCAAGCTGCGCGCGGAAGCACTGGCGGACGATCTGGATGACATCGTCGCCGGCTCGCCGGAAGACGATGCCACCGACGTTGCGGCGGCTGTCGCCCCCGTTGGGACTGGCGCAACAGGTGGTACTGCGGCGCTCGCGCTGTACACGGTCGACCTCACCGCACAAGCGCGCGAGGGCAAGCTGGACCCGATCATCGGCCGCGACGACGAGATTCGCCAGGTCGTCGATATCCTGATGCGGCGCCGCCAGAACAACCCGATCCTGGTTGGCGAGGCCGGCGTCGGCAAGACCGCGGTGGTGGAAGGCTTCGCACAACGTATCGCGCGCGGCGATGTGCCGCCCGCGTTGCAGGATGTGCAGCTGCGCACGCTCGATGTCGGCTTGCTGCAAGCCGGCGCCAGCATGAAAGGTGAGTTCGAGCAGCGCTTGCGCGCAGTCATCGACGAAGTGCAGGCCAGCCCCAAGCCGATCATTCTGTTCGTGGATGAAACCCATACCCTGGTCGGCGCCGGTGGCGCGGCCGGCACCGGCGATGCGGCCAACCTGCTCAAGCCGGCACTGGCGCGCGGCACCTTGCGCACCGTAGGCGCGACCACCTTTGCCGAGTACAAAAAGTACATCGAAAAAGACCCTGCATTGACGCGGCGCTTCCAGGCCGTGCAGGTCGACGAGCCGGACGAGGCCAAGGCCGTGCGGATGATGCGCGGTGTCGCCTCGACGATGGAACAGCACCACCGCGTGCAGATCCTTGACGAAGCGCTGGAAGCGGCGGTCAAGCTCAGTCACCGCTACATCCCGGCGCGCCAGCTGCCAGACAAATCGGTCAGTCTGCTCGATACCGCCTGCGCGCGCGTCGCGGTGAGCCTGCATGCCACGCCTGCGGAAGTGGACGACAGCCGTCGCCGCATCGAATCGCTGGACACCGAGCACGCCATCATCGAGCGCGAGCGTGCGATTGGCATCGTGGTCGATGAGCGTGCTGCCGCTTGCGCCAGCCTGCTGCAAAGCGAGCACGGCCGCCTGCGCGAGCTGGAACAGCGCTGGGTTGCCGAAAAGGCGTTGGTCGATGCGCTGTTGTCGCTACGCGCGCAACTGCGAGGCGGCAACGCGCCGGTGGAAGGGACCGGCAGTGCGTTGGAAACGGAGGCCGAACAGCGTGCGTCTGGCGATATCGCGGTGCTCGAAACGCCGGTACACGTGGATCGCGATGCGCTCTTAGCACGTTTGCAGTTGGTACAGGCCGAACTGGCCGCATTGCAGGGCGAATCGCCGCTGATCCTGCCCACAGTCGATTACCAAGCCGTGGCCGCGGTGGTCGCCGACTGGACCGGCATCCCTGTCGGGCGCATGGCCCGCAACGAGATCGACACCGTGCTGCGCTTGCCCGAACTGCTGGCCAAGCGCGTGATCGGCCAGGACCACGCCATGGAGATGATCGCCAAGCGGATCCAGACCAGCCGCGCCGGCCTGGACAACCCGGACAAACCGATCGGCGTGTTCCTGCTGGCCGGAACCTCCGGCGTCGGCAAGACCGAAACCGCACTCGCCCTGGCCGAAACGCTGTACGGCGGCGAGCAAAACCTGATCACCATCAACATGAGCGAGTACCAAGAGGCGCACACTGTCTCCTCGCTCAAGGGCGCACCGCCGGGCTATGTGGGCTACGGCGAAGGTGGCGTACTGACCGAAGCGGTGCGCCGCAAGCCGTACGCGGTCGTGCTGCTGGACGAAGTGGAAAAAGCCCACCCGGACGTGCACGAACTGTTCTTCCAGGTCTTCGACAAGGGCTGGATGGAAGACGGCGAAGGCCGCCGCATCGACTTCCGCAACACCTTGATCATCCTTACCAGCAACGCCGGCACCGACCTGATCGCCAGCCTGTGCAAGGACCCGGAATTGATGCCGGATCCGGACGGCATGGCCAAGGCATTGCGCGAACCGTTGTTGAAGGTGTTTCCGCCGGCATTGCTCGGGCGGCTGGTGGCGATTCCGTATTACCCGCTCAGTAACGCCATGCTCGGACAGATCGTGCGATTGCAGTTGAACCGCATCAAGCAGCGGATCGAAGAGCGCTACAGGATTCCGTTCGACTACGACGAGTCTGTAGTGGAGCTGGTGGTGAGCCGGTGTACCGAGAGCGAATCGGGTGGCCGGATGATCGATGCGATTTTGACTAACTCGATGTTGCCGGAGATTAGCCGCAAATTTCTTCGTGGGGTAGTGGACCGGAAACGGACTGAACGCCTTGACATTCGTGTCGAAGATTCCGCATTGGTTTATTCGTTTCTCTGATTTCGAAAATTTTCTGTTGGTGGCGACGGGAAGGCCTGGCCATGAGTGGAGAGCTGTATGACTGACTACGATACCTTGATAAGCAGCGGATTCAATATTATTTAAAATCATGCGTTGGTTTAATTTTCGGTATTCAAAAAAATCGCCAATTTCACTTTTGCAGGAATTTAACGGTGTAAAGGAGTTTAATGATGCCAAAGGCATTGCGTAAGCGAGTTAACCGCAAGGATAAGGGCTACCATGCGCTCCGGCGTTCGGAGATAAACGACCTGGACAAGGCTGCAAGTTTTTTACTAGCAATTAGTTACTCTGGCCGAACTTCGCAGACAAAAGCTTCCCAAGGACTGATTCAAATGGATTGTGTTGCACTGGCGGTCATTAACAACGAATGGCTAGTGGCGGCAAATAGCCGTCGACTCGACGACTGGCATATGGAGGCGCTGGCCCAGGAGCTGGGTTTTGATTTTACATACGCCATCGTCGAGCGTGGACAGGGTGGCATGCATGCCGAGATGCAGGTTTTGGAAGAGATTAAAGCCAGTAGCTACTCGTCAAAGGGCGTACATATGGGAGTCTCGAAGCCGTGCTGTTTCGATTGCAAGTCGACGCTTGATACCGTGCAAGCTCTGTACTCCCAATACCACACAGATACAGTGGTTAACTGGGAGGCTCCGGATTTAAGATAGATATTGTGACTGCCAATTTAATTTTATTTATTCAATTATTTTTTAAAATCTTGCTGAGGTGATTAATGGCAGCTTCTGAGTACGAGAATGAGGTATCTCGCGCGATGCGCGATTCGGCTAATAAAGAAGATAATCCAAGCGAACGCTGTGTAAAAGGTGGCCTTCGAAGCGTCACGGAAACCGGCCCCAATAAAATTCCCATCATCCGTGAATGGGAGTACGCCGCTTCGCGGGTGATTGCTTTTTCGAAAATAGATTCCTGCCTGGGTGCGCTGCAGATCGTAGATGATAATAGACTGCTTGGCGCTCACTTCTCTATGTTTGCTTCGGGTGCGCCATACGATGTCGAGAAGTTCAATGAGATGATGGCTTCGGCCGGATTTCAGGTAGATTTGCCAATTTTATATTTCGGTGGAGGCGTGGGTGATTGGCGGCAGGGGCTGGGTTTCAATAATTATATGGGTGTAGCGTCTTTCTCCCCTCCTGTAATTGACGCGGAGCAAAAGGCGTGGATTTTTGAAATCAATAATGGTTATTTTACTTACCATTCAATGAATTAGAGAAACTCTGCCCCCCCCCCCGATCCAGCGACAATCACACAGACGCAACGGGACGACGACGATGCAACTGACCTTCGGAGACGCGGAGTACAACGGCAAGCGCAAGCGGACGCGGCGTGAGGTGTTCTTGGCCGAGATGGATCAGGTCGTGCCGTGGAAGGACCTGCTGGCGCTGATCGAGCCGCACGATCCAAAGTCGGGGCAGCCGGGGCGACAGCCGTATCGGCTGGAAACGATGCTGCGCATCCGATGGTCTCAACTTGCAAGCGCAACACGTCAGCTGAACTTGGAAAATTCCTCTTCCAATGCGTGATTGGGTGGGGCTCGGTAGTGGTTAGCCCCGTTTCCGTAAACGACGATTCGCCAGAAATCAAAGGAGTTATTGGAATGCCAAACCTGACAAAGGTTCCTTACGACATCAACAGCGCCAACGGCGTGGTCAGGGCGTGCCTGAGGAAGAAGCGCGAAGTTGCCCAGTCGCAGGACGACGGAGGCATCAACGGTATCGGCGCCGGCTCCTGCTGTTCCTTTGTAACTTACATAAAGCACGGAGGCGAGGTCGACAACGTGTTCGGCAACAGCCGCATCCGCATCCCGTTCAAGGTCAATGGGGTAGATGTCGCGAATGCCTGCGCACACGGGGAACTGACCGCGCTGTGGAATGCGATCGCCGATGAACCTGGCATTCCGACGATTGTGGAAATGTACATAGAGATGTCGCCTTGCAGCAAATGTCAGAATGCCTTAAACAACCTTCTACAGCCCGGACAGGAAATCTACTACTCCTTCGACCACCCGGATGAGGTCGAGGCCTGGAAGGTCGCAGCTAAGCATCTGTGTGCATGATGCCTGCGACTGGGGACGGGAGCAAAGCGGACGGAAACCTGGATTTTCCCAGCTTTCGCTTGCCGAGATCCAGCGTCTGATCCGTTGCGGCTGCGTGCCGTGCACTCAGGCGATGCCATGGCGTGAGCACGGTGACCTACTCCTCCCCGGTATGTGTGGCATCGCGATTATCGATTTCCCTGCACCCCGGCGCGGCCGGCAAAGTCATCGCATGCCATCGACCTTTGCGCCTATGTACCGCAAGACCACTCCGGGAGCCTGACCATGGCCCACGCCATTACCCTGCAGTCGCCGCTTGGCAAGACGCTGCGCTTTGTGCGGATGAGCGCGCACGAGGCACTGGGGCGGCCCTATGCGTTCGCGTTGCACGGCATCAGCCGCGATGTGGCGATCGACCTGCGCGCTCTGCTGGGCAAGCCGATGGCGGTCAAGGTCACTTCACCGCAGGGCTATGTGCGGCATTACCACGGCATCGTCGCCGAGGCGGAGCAGACCGGGTTCGAGCAGATCGAGGGGCTGCGCTACGCCACCTATGCCTTCTCGCTGGTGCCCAAGCTGTGGTTGCTCGGGCAGCGCCGCGATTGCCGCATCTACAAGAACAAGAGCGTGCCGGAGCTGGTGCGCGCGTTGCTGGCCGAGGTTGGATGCACCGACGTGAAGCTGCGCCTGAGCGCGAGCTACACGCCGCGCGAATACTGCGTGCAGTACCGCGAGAGCGCGCTGGACTTCATCAGCCGCTTGATGGAGCAAGAGGGCATCTACTACTACTTCGCACACAGTGCCAGCACGCATACGCTGGTGCTGGCCGACAGTCTCGGCGCGCACGAATCCTCTGCGCCATTCGCACAAATCCCTTACTGCCCGCCCGGGCAGAAGGGCAGCCGGATGAAGGACGCGATCACCGATTGGTCGCTGGCGCGCAGCGCGCACAGCACGCGCGTGCGCCTGGACGACTACGACTATCTCAAGCCCAAGGCCTCGCTGCGGGTGGACGAGACACCGGCCGAGTCTTCGGGACCGGCGCTGGGCGAGCTGGATGTGTTCGATTATCCCGGCGAGCATCTCGATGTCGCGGCCGGTCGTCGTCACGCGCAGGTGCGTGCCGAAGCGCTCAACGTGGCGCAGGCGCAATACCAGGGCTGGACCGATGCCTGCGGTTTGCAGGTGGGCGCATTGTTCAAGCTGCGCGACTTTCCGCTGGCCGAGCACAACCAGGAATACCTGGTGACCAGCGCGGACACCGAACTGGTTGAAGTGGATTATGTGTCCGGTGGCCAGACGGTTGCCGAGCCGTTTGCGTCCACCTTCCGTGCGCTACGCAGTCGGCAGCCGTTTCGGACCCCGCAGACCACGCCGCGTCCGAGTATTGCCGGGGTGCAGACCGCGCTCGTCGACGGCAACAAGGCCGAGGATATTGCGGTCGATCAGTACGGCCGTGTGCAGGTGAATTTCTTCTGGAGTCCGCCGGGAACGCCAAACGCCGTCTGCTCGTGCCCGGTACGCGTGGCGCAGTCGTGGGCGGGCAAACGCTGGGGCGCGCAGCACATTCCGCGTGTGGGCCAGGAGGTGGTGGTGAGCTTTCTGGAAGGCAATCCGGATCGTCCGCTGATCATCGGCAGCGTCTACAACGCCGACCAGCTGCCACCGTATGCACTGCCCGAGCACCGCACCCGTAGCGGGGTAAAGAGCCGCAGCCTGTCGGGTGGGGCAGAGGACTACAACGAGATCCGTTTCGACGACAAGAAGGGCAACGAAGAGCTGCTGCTGCATGCGCAGCGCGATCTGCGCCACGAAGCGGAGAACGACCATTTCGTCACTGTCGACCGCAACGAAACCGCCGAGATCAAACGCGAACGCAGCCACACCGTTGGCGGCAACGACCGTCTGGACGTGGGCAAGACACTCCGCATCCAGGCAGGGAGCGAGATCGCGTTGGTGACCGGGATGGCTCGCCTGCAGTTGAAGGCCAGCGGCGAGATCGTGCTCAGCGGCACCCGGCTCACGCTCGATGGACGCGTCAGCGTCGGCATCCAGGGTGGCGTCAGTGTCGATGTCAGCGCGATGGCCAACCTGACCCTGCGCTCGAACGCGTCGGTGCTGCTGCAATCCAACGCCGTGACCACCGCGCGCGCCAACGCGGCGCTGCTGTTGCAGTCGTCAGGTCCGGCCGTGCTCAAGGGCACTCCGCCCATCATCGCTTGAGGACCGCCATGTTGCAGATTCTTCACGCCGCGCGGCAGATGCGGCTCTCTCCCTCTGCGCACGCCGCCTTGGCGGCGGACATGGCGCCGGAGACCGGCGTGCGCGAATTGTTGGCGCGTGGGCTTGCCCAGGATGCGCTGCCACTGGCCTTGCGTTTGTTGCCCAGGCCGTATGCCGTGGCATGGTTGTGCCAGTGCATGCGCACGCACGCGCTCAGCGGGCACGACAGCGAAGGTCTGCGGCTGGCGCAGGCATGGGTGCAGCAGCCTGGCGCTGCCCAGCGCGAAAACGCGCGCGCATTCGCTGCCGACGACGACTATCAGTCGGTCGGCGCCTGGCTGGCGGCGGCCGCGGCCTGGAGCGATGGCAGCCTGAGCGACGAGGGCGGCCCGCCGGTGGCCGAGCATCTGACCGCGGCGGCGGCAGTGGCGGCGTTACTGCATCTGGCCGGACGCGAGCCTGCGACCTTCGACGCGCAATTGGTGAACTGGAGCGAAGATGCCGCACGCTTGCTCTCCGGGCTGCGCGTGCGCGAGCGTGCGCCATGAGCGCGGTGTCACCCCGGCTGACGCTGACGGTTCGCGATGCGCAGGCGGTGTCGGGCGGCACACAAGCGCAGGCCAGCTTCGCGGCAGAAGGCGGGCGCATCGGCCGCGACGCCACCTGCGATTGGGTGCTCGAAGGCGAGGGGGTGTCGCGCCTGCACGCCAGCGTGCGCCATCTCGATGGGGTGTATTTCATCGAAGACCACAGCACTAACGGCGTGTTGCATAACGGCGTGCCGCTACGTGCCGGTTTTCCGGTGCCGCTGCATGCCGGCGACGCCTTGCGCATCGATGCCTTCGAGATCGACGTGGCGGTGTCGGGCGCAAGCGTTACCGCTGGTGCAGCCGCGACGCAGAACTGGAATCACGCCGAACCGTGCACGCTGTCGGCAATGCCACTGCCGCAGCAGTCGCAGCACGCGCCGCTGGAGCATGATGTTTTCGCCGCGCTTGGGGCGTCGTCGATGCGGGCAACCGACACCGACCCACTGGCATTGTTCGCCACCTCGTTCACGCTGGCCGGCCGCCAGAGCGATGCGGCGGCGTTCGGGCTGGGGCATGCGCCGGCAACGGCCGAGGCCTACCGTGCACCCGTGGCCGCGCCGGCTGCCGGCGGCGTTGTGTTGCCCGAGCACTGGGACCTGACACGCAGCGAATTTGCGCTGCCGCCGGCTGCCGATCCAGTGGCAGACATGCAAGCGCCACTGCCGTCCGCCGCAGTGCCTATTGCCCCAGCGGCGGCAGCACCCGCACCGACGCCCACACCCACACCCACACCCACACCCACACCCACACCCACACCCACACCCACACCCACACCCACACCACTGCCACTGCCACTGCCACTGCCAACGCCGGTCTCGCAAACGCGTGGCGCGGCAGTAGCGGTGAGCGCTGCCGCCCCCTCCGCGGCGCAGCCGGTAGTTGCACACACGCCGGATACCCCCGAGCTGCCCGCGCTGTTCGCCGCCATGACCGCTGGCTTGATGGATGTCTTGCGCGCGCGTGCGGCGTTCAAGAACAGCCTCCGCGTGCCGGTCACGCTGATCCAACGCACCGAGAACAATCCGCTCAAGTTCGCCGCGACGGTGGACGAGGCGGTCGCCCGCCTGTTGGCGCCGCCGAGCCCTGGGTATCTGACCGGTGCGGCCGCGATCGAAGAAGCGGTGGAGGACATCGGGCGTCACCAGCTGGCCTTGTTGGCCGGCATGCGTGCCGCCTTCGAGCATGTGTTTGCCCAGTTCGATCCAGCGCGCTTCGAGGCAGACACCGCCGGCTCCGCGCTCGGTTCCTGGGGCAATCGGCCCTGGCGACGCTACGCGCAGCATTACCGCGAGTTGCTCGGCGATCCCGACGAGCGCTTCCGCCGCCTGTTCGGCGAAGAATTCGCCCGCGCCTACGAACAACAGCTGGCCCGTGCCAAGGCGCAGGCTCAACCCACAGACGGCGACCGAGCATGACCCCTTACAACAAGGTGATCTGGAGCGAGGGCCTGTTCCTGCGCCCGCAGCACCTGCAACAACAGGAGCGCTATCTGGAGCGCTACATGGAACTGCATGCCGGTGCGCTCCGGCCGCATGCGTGGGGTTTCAGCGTACTGGAGCTGGAGCCGGAATTGCTGTCCATCGGCAAGCTCGGCATCCGGCGCGCCCGCGGCTGCTTTCCCGATGGCACGCCGTTTTCCATTCCCGATCGCGATCCGGCACCGCCGCCGTTGGACGTGCCGGCCAACTGCCGCGACCAGGTGGTGAGTCTGGCGCTGCCGCTGCGCGCGACCACGCAGCCGGATAGCACCTGGCCGGATGGCGACGGCAGCCGGCTGGCCCGTTATCGCGTGGGCGAAGCGGAGGTCGGCGATTCGTCCGGCAGCATCGCCGGCACGGTCCTGCTGGAAGTCGGCGTGCTGGCCAGTCGCCTACGCCTGCAGTCCGAACCGGGGGAGGGGCTGGTGGAGGTGCCGATGGCGCGCATTGTCGAGTGCCGCGCCGATCGACGGGTGATTCTCGATGATGCCTTCATCCCGACCGCCATCCGCATCGAAGGCGCCGCGCGGTTGTCCATGCTGCTGGCCGAATTGCTTGGGCTATTGCATCAACGCGGCCAGGCGCTGGCCGACCGCGTGGCCGGCAGCGACCGTCGCGGCGTGGCGGAAATCGCAGACGTGCTGATGTTGCAGGTGATCAATCGCTACCAGCCGCTGGTGGCGCATTGGGCAAGCGCGCCGCTGGAGCATCCCGAAGCGCTGTATTGCGTGCTGCTGGGGATGGCTGGCGAACTCGCGACCTTCACCCGTGCCAGTAAACGCAGCGGGCCATTTCCGCCGTACGCACACGATGCGCTGCAGGCGAGCTTCGAGCCGGTGGTGGTGTCCTTGCGCGAAAGCTTGAGCGCGGTGCTCGAACAGTCGGCGATTGCCGTGCCCTTGCAGCAACGCAAATACGGCGTGTGGGTGGGCATGGTGCCCGATCCGGCCTTGCTGGACGCGGCGGCCTTCGTGCTGGCAGTCAAGGCGGATCTGCGCGCCGAGGATCTGCGCAAGCGGCTACCCGCCGAATCGAAGATCGGCCCGGTGGAGAAGATTCGCGACCTGGTGAACCTGCAACTGCCCGGGGTGGCCGTGAGTGCGCTGGCGATGGCACCGCGGCAGGTGCCGTATCACGCCGGCTGCGCCTACTTCGAACTCGATCGGCAATCGTCGCTGTGGAAGACGCTGCGCACGTCCGGTGGCGTGGCGCTGCATTTCGGCAGTGGTTTTCCCGGCCTGGAACTTGAGTTGTGGGCGGTGAGGAATTGAGATGAGCAACACGGTCGACCAGCACGACGACGATGCCACCGTGGTCCGCAGCGCGACGCCGGCGCCGCGGCCCGCCGCATCCATGCCGCCCCGCCAATCACCGACGCGGACGAGGCGACCGCCCGATCTGGATGCCGCCATGCGCGCGACGCCAGGTGCGATGCAGGGCAATGCGGTGGTGCGCGCAGCCACGCCGCTGCTGCTGCTGGCGGTGCAGTTGCGACACTCCGCGCAGACGCCGGAGATCGCCACCTTGCGCGAGAACTGCGGCACGCGCCTGCAGCGCTTCGAGCAGGAGCTGCGGCAACAGGGCACCGACGACAAGACCGGCATCGCCGCGCGCTACGTGCTGTGCACGTTGCTCGACGAAGCGGTGCTGGCCGCGCCCTGGGGCGAGGCCAGCGGCTGGTCGCAGCGCACTTTGCTGGTGACGTTCCACGGCGAAACCTATGGCGGCGCCAAGGTCTTCGACCTGCTCGATCGGCTGGCACGCGATCCGGCGCGGCACCTGGACCTGCTGGAGCTGCTGTACCTGGCATTGGCGCTGGGCTTTGGTGGCCGCTATCGGGTGGAGCAGGGTGGCGGGGCACGGCTGGCCGATCGCCAGGCCGAGCTCTACCAACTCATCCAGCGTCAGCGCGTGCCTGCGCCTGCCGAGTTGTCGCCGCATTGGCAAGGCGCGCAGGCGCCGTTGCTGCGCAATGCAGCGGCCACGCCGCTGTGGATCGCGGCGCTGGCCTCGCTGTGCATCGTGTTGCTGGCGTTCGTGTGGTTGCATGCGCGCCTCAATACGCTGACCGCGCCGATCAGCGCGCAGCTGGCGCGCATCGGCCTGGAGCGGGTGGCGTTGCCGATCCCGGCGGCAGTCAGAGCGGCGACCATACCGGCGCTTGCACCGCTGCTGGCGGCCGAGCAACGCGCAGGGTTGCTGACCGTCCACACCGACGGCGATGGCCGCAGCACCGTGCGCCTGGCCAGCGCATCCATGTTCCCCAGCGGCAGCGCGGAGTTGGATGCCGATCAGACCCACCTGCTCGAACGCGTTGCTGCGGCGCTTGAACAGGTGCCGGGGCGGGTGGTGGTGGTGGGGCATACCGACGATCAGCCGGTGCGCTCGCTGCGCTTCAAGGACAACTTCGCCTTATCCGCACGTCGCGCCGAGAGCGTGGGCGCCGTGTTGGCGGCAGGCCTGCGCGATCGACGCCGGGTACAGACCAGTGGCGCGGGCGATTCCCAGCCCATCGCGCTACCGCCGCAATTGCCCGGCAACCGTGCGCGCAATCGGCGCGTCGAGATCCTGTTGATTCCCGAGACCTGACCCATGCGCTTTGTGCTCGATTTCCTGCGCGTCCGCTACCTCGCCAGCGCTGCCATCCTCAGTCTGTTGGCCGTCCTGGTGTGGGTCGGCGGACCCTATCTCAGCCTGGGCCGCTGGCAGCCGTTTGCCAGCGTGAGCGGGCGCCTGCTTGCCATGGCCGTGCTGGTGCTCGCGTGGGCAGGGTGGCGCTATCTGCGCTGGCGCCGCGACAGCGCCAAGCAGCAACGTCTGGCCGCCGAACTGGTCGGGCAGGGAGCACGTGCCGAAGACGCCAGCGGCAACGACAGTCGCGCGCGTGCAGCACAGGAGCAGGTCCGCCTGCGTGCGCGCTTTACCGAAGCCATGGCGGTGCTGCGCCGTCGCCGTCGCAACGGTCCCGGCCTGCACGTGCTGCCCTGGTATCTGCTGATCGGCGCGCCCGGTTCCGGCAAGAGCACCTTGCTGCAGTCTTCGGGCCTGGAGTTCCCCCTCAAGGCACATGGCACCCACGCCGCGCTGGAAGGTGTCGGTGGCACGCGCAACTGCGATTGGTGGTTCGCCGACCAAGCAGTGTTCCTCGACAGTGCCGGGCGCTATACCACCCAGGATTCGGACGCCATCGCCGATGCCGGTGCCTGGCATGGCTTTCTGGACCTGCTGCGGCGGCATCGCCGGCAGCCATTGAACGGCGTCATCGTGACCGTGAGCGTGGCCGAGCTGCTGGAGCTCGATGGCGATGCCGGTCTGTCGCACGCGCGGGCAGTACGTCATCGACTGAACGAACTGGTCGAGAAACTGCGCGCACGCGTGCCGGTCTACCTGATCGTGACCAAATGCGATCTGGTGTCGGGCTTCGCCGAATTCTTCGCCGATCTGGATGCCGCCGGCCGCGCGCAGGTGTGGGGGGTGTCGTTCCCACAGGCGCAGGCCGCCGGTGACACCGATCCGTTGACGCGATTCCCCACCGAGCTCGAACGCCTGCTGGAGCGGATCGATCAGCGCGTGCTGGAGCGCCTGCATCGGGCGCGCGATGCACGCGAGCGTGCCGCGGTGCTGTCCTTTCCGCAGCAATTGCGGTTGCTTCAGCCAGCGCTGATGGACGTCGTGCAGACCGCGTTCGGCCGCCATGGCTATGCCGGCCAGCCGTGGCTGCGTGGTGTCTATCTGAGCTCGGGGACGCAGCAAGGCCATCCGATCGACCACGTCATCTCGGCAGTGGCGCAACACTTCGGTGTTGCCGCCGCCGGTCTGCCGCCCGTCAGCAGCGCACCACGCAGTTACTTCCTGTCACGCCTGCTCAAGGACGTGGTCTTCGCCGAGGCGGGACTGGCCGGCAGCCAACCCGGCAGCGCGCAGCGCCGTCGGTTGCTGCAGCTGGCCTGCTGGGCCGTGTTGACCGCCACCACCCTGGGCGTGCTGTCGGGCATGGCCGGCAGTTACGCCCGCAACGTGCGGCTGATCGGGCAGGTGCGCGACGCGCTCGATGCCTATCCCGCCGGCCCGCTGCCCGCCGATGCAGGCGAGGCGGCCTTCTATGCAAAAGCCTTGCAGCGTTTCGACGCGTTGGCGCAGGCGCGCGATGCGGCGCTGCCGCCGGGCGCGTCGATTCCGTGGTCGCGACGTTTCGGGCTGCACCAGGGCACGGCCTTGGCGCGCGATGTGCAAGAAGCGTATCTGCGCGACCTCAATGGCGCGTTGCTGCCGGCATTGGCGCAATCGCTGCGACGCAAGCTGGAGCAGTCCAGCAACGATCCGCAACGTTTGTATCCATTGTTGAAGGGCTACCTGATGCTGGGAGACCCGACACGGCGCGATGCAATGCATCTGGCCACGCTGGCAGACACGGTCTGGCGCCAGATATTTCCCGACGATGCATCGGTGCGTGCGGGGTTGAACCTGCATCTGCGCGCCTTGCTGGGTCCGGTGGACGGCGCGCGCGCGCTTGCGCTGGATCGGCAGCAGATCGAGCAGACACGGGCGAGCCTGCGAACCGCCGAACTGCCGGCACTGGTCTACGGTGGCCTCAAGCTGACGCAGCCCGGGGTCGATGCCGGCCAGGCCCCACGCCTGGATCGCCGCCTGGGCCTGCTGAGTGATGTCTTCGAACGCCGCAGTGGCCTGCCGTTGTCTGCGCCATTGCCCCCGCTGTTCACCCGTCAAGCGTTTCAAGCACAGATCGGCGGTGGCATCGCGCATGGCGTGCAGCAGTTTCTCGCCGACGATTGGGTGTTGGGC
Organism: Xanthomonas sp. JL1; assembly: GCF_038405005.1. Lineage (NCBI taxonomy): Bacteria > Pseudomonadati > Pseudomonadota > Gammaproteobacteria > Lysobacterales > Lysobacteraceae > Xanthomonas > Xanthomonas sp. JL1. Next base: position 22,044 of record NZ_JBBYGR010000001.1, read on the forward strand.
ACGGCACCGCTGGACCCGTTGGCGCGCTCGCAACTGGAGCGCGAGGTATTGGCGCTGTATCAGCGCGACTACATCGCCGCCTGGGACAGCCTGCTGGCCGATCTGGTGTTGCGGCCGGTCGTGCAGACCGGGCAGGCGAGTGCGGTGGCCGCCAAGCTGGGTGGACCGGCATCGCCGCTGAAGGCGTTGCTGGTGTTGCTGCGCGAGCACACCCACGCACTGGGGCGCACGCCTGCAGCGAAGGCCGGCGCGGGCGCTGCAGCTGCCGCGGACACTGCTGCTGCGGCCGAGCCGGATGTGGCAGCCGAACCGATCGAACGCCATTTCGAACCGCTCACTCGCCTGCTCGATGGTGGGCCGGGCGCCAGTGCGCTGGACGAAACCCTGGCCGCGTTGACCCAGATGAGCCGCACGCTGTTGGGAGCCGCCGCTGGCGTGGCTGCCGACCAGAACGCCCCGGCGTTGCTGATCGCCGCGCAACAGGCCGAACAGCTGCCGCCGCCGCTGGGCAACTGGATGGCGACCTTGTCCGGTCGTGGTCGCGCATTGACCGCCAGCAGCGCCGGCGAGGCATTGCGTAACGCGCAACGGCAAGCCGCCGGGCGTGAGTGCGCGCTGCTGGTGAGCGGGCGTTTCCCGTTCGTGCCGGGCAGCAACAACGAGATCCCGCTGCGCGATTTCGCCGAACTGTTCGCACCCGGTGGGCGGATGGACCGGTTCGCGCAACAGGCGTTGCTCGGCAAGGTCGATACCAGCGGGCCTGGCTGGAAATGGAATGCAGGCATGGCTGCGGCTGGCGCAGACGACGTGCTGGCGCGCGCGCAACTGGCCGACGAGATCAAGCAAGCATTCTTCGCCGGCGGCGGTGCGCAGCCGCAGGTCGCCTTTACTGTTTCCATTCCACCGCAAGCAGGGATTCGCCGGCTGCAGCTGGAGGTGGATGGGCAAGCGCTGGACGTGCGCGATGGTGCGCGCGCCACCCAGTCGATGACCTGGCCTGGTCCAACGCCAGGTCTGGTGCGTCTGGCGGCGTGGGACGCCAGCGGACAGGCTTTGCCAGTGGTCGAATACCGCGGCCCCTGGGCCTGGTTTCGGGTCATGCAGGCCGGGCGGCTGCACCGCAGCGGCGATCTGGATTACACCGCCAGCCTCGCGCTGGGCGGCACCAGCGTGCGCGTGGACATACAACCGGCCAGCCTGCGGCATCCCTTTGCGGCGTCGGCCGTGCAGCGGTTCAGTTGCCCATGAGCGCCATGCAACGCCCGCCGGGTTTCTACGGCAAGCTGCCCGCGGTTGGCGATTTCGTACATCGCCGCTTGCCGGAGACGTTTGTCGACCCGTGGCATGTGGCGATGCAAGGCGTGTTGTCTGCCAACGCGGCAACGATCGCGACGCCTGCGCAGCACGCACCGGTGTGGCGCTTCGTGCTGATGCCCGGCCTCGCGGGGACGGCTGCATGGGTCGGGGCGATGCGGGCGAGCGTCGATCGGGTCGGCCGCGCGTTCCCCTTGGTCATCGCCGCAGCGCTGCCTGCACGCGATGCCGATGGCGCGACAGCTGCCGCCACGCCGACCCATTTGCGTCTGCCCGCATGGCTGGATGCTGCCGACACGGTGTTGTGCAATATCGGTGCAAAGCGACAGCAAGATGGTGCCTGGTTGGACCACGCCTGCGTGGCGCTCGCCCAACACGCGCACGACGACGCATCCGTGCTGGCGCCGCCGCTTGCGGACGCGACCACTGCTGGCAGCAGCCTGTGGTGGACGGCGATGACAGCATCTGCGCCGGGTGCCTGGATGCGTCTTGCCGGCTGGCCTGCGGCCGGTCATGCGCCGATCCTGCTTGGACCCTCGCATGCGCCGAGCGCCTGTCTTGCAGAGGCAGTGCAATGAGCGCGTCTTACGTGTCCGCCGGGCGTACCGAACAGGGCAATGTCCGTCGCCGGAACGAGGATGCGATTTTGCTGCGCGACGATCTGGGCCTGTGGGCAGTGGCCGATGGACTGGGCGGCCACAGCGCCGGCGATCTCGCCAGTCGCATGGTCGTCGATGCACTGGGCGCGTTGCGGCGCGACGGCGACCTGGCCAGGTTCGTCGATGCCATCGACGCGCAGCTGAACCAGGTCAACCGGCAATTGCGTGCATTGGCGCGCGCGCGGCGAGTGGATGTGATCGCCAGCACCGTGGTGGTGCTGGTGCACGACCACGAGCTGCTGATGTGCGGCTGGGTGGGCGATAGCCGCGCCTATGCGTTCGAGGAGGGCCGGCTGCAGTTGCTGACCCGCGACCATGTGGCCGGCGACAAGGACGATCTGACGCAGGTGGGGCGAGCGCAGCCCGCCGGCGGTGCGCTCACCCGCGCGATCGGCGCCGACGATGCGCTGTATGTGGATTGGATGGTGTGCGCGCGCCGGCCGGGCCAGCACTACCTGCTGTGCTCGGATGGAATCAACAAGGAACTCAGCGACGCCGAGATCGCCGCCCACTGCCGGCGCGCGCATCAGCCAGCCGCGCTGGTGGCACGCCTGTTCGATACTGCGCTCGGCCGTGCCGGGCGCGACAACGTCTCGGCCGTGGCGCTGCGCCTGGCCCCACGGAATGCGCCGCCATGACCACCCGCGATCACGACATGACCGGCCGCACGTCGCCGCCGGACGACGACCGCACCCGCGTACGCCCGGCCCGCGACCTCGCCGATACGCCGTCAGTGCCGCCGGCTGCCGACGACGAGGTCACCCGGCTCGCGCCGCTCACCCGACAGCGCGCCGCCCACGCTTGCGACGACGCGGCAACCAGGGTCAACCCACTGGCGCACGCCGACGACAGCGCTGGCGCCTCCAGCTGGCGGCGCGTTGCGCAATTGCAAGGCGACGCGCAGGTCGGCGTGGGCATGCTGCTGAAAGCGCGCTTCTTGCTGGTGCGCGAAATCGGCCGCGGCGGCATGGGTGTGGTCTATCTGGCGCGCGACGAGCGCAAGGTCGAGGCGCGCGACCGTCATCCTTACATCGCGGTCAAGGTACTCAACGACGACTTTCGCCGCCATCCGGATTCGCTGATCGCCTTGCAGCGCGAATCGCGTCGCGCGCAGAGCCTGGCGCACGACCATATCGTGCGCGTCTACGACTTCGACAAAGACGGCGCCATCGTGTTCATGACGATGGAGTACATCGAGGGCGACGACCTGCGTGGGCTGATCCGCAGCCGGCTGGGCGAGGGCATGCCGCTGGCCGAGGCCTGGCCGCTGATCGAGGGCATGGGGCGCGCCCTGCAACGCGCGCATGCCGCCGGCATCGTGCATTCGGACTTCAAGCCGGGCAACGTCATGGTCGGTGCAGGAAACCTCGCCAAGGTGTTCGACTTCGGCATCGCCCGCGCGGCGAAACTGGCCGGCGCCGAATCCAGCGATGACCACACGGTGTTCGACGCGGCCACGCTGGGCGCGCTGACCCCTGCCTACGCCAGCATGGAAATGTTGCGCGGCGACGAGCCGGCGTTCGCCGACGATGTCTATGCGTTCGGCTGCGTGGTGTACGAACTGCTGTCCGGCCGCCATCCCTTTGCCAAGCAATCGGCGACGCAGGCGCAGGCGCAGCAGCTGCGCGTGGCAGCGCTGCCGACGCTGAGCCGCCGGCAGATGCGCGGGCTGCGGAGCAGCTTGGCGTTCGAGGCGGCGGCACGACCGACGATGACGGTGTTGCTAGAGCAACTGCGTCCGCGCAGCCGCAGCGAGCGCGCGGTGCCGTACCTGCTGGCGGGCGTTCTGCTGTTGGCGGGCGGCGTCGGGGCGACGGTGTGGATGCAGGTGCATGCGCAACGCGAGAAGGTCGCTGGGGTGCTCGAGCGCTTCTCGCCACAAGCGCCGAACCGGTTCGCGCATGAAGCCCACGCACGGGCAGCGTTGTGGGCGCTGGGAGAAGACGACCGCCGGCGCTTGATCCTCGACCACAGCAGCACCATCGAAGCGTTCCTGCTGAGGCGCCTGGACCACTATTGGCAGCCGGCGCTTGGCCGCGAAGACTATGTGGGCGCACAGCGCATCCTGAGCGTGCGCGACCAGTGGAAGCTGTTCTCGCCACGCCTGGATGCACGCCGCAGCGCCATGGAGCAGGAGCGCGATCGTCTGCTCAACGGTCTGGACACCGCATTGACGGGCGCGATCGCCGCCGGGGCACTGTTCGAGGATCAACCCGGCAACGTGGTGGCGTTGCTCGATCGCGTGCGCCGCCTGGCGCCGGACAGCGGCCTGCTGCGGCATGCCGAACTCGAGTTGCGCTACCGGCGCGGGTGTGCGGATGCGCTCACCGCAGGTCGTCGCAACGAAGCGCGCCGCTGGCTCGACACCGGGCGCCGCGTCTTCCCGCAATCGGCTCTGCTGCGAGAGTGCGCGCACGAGCTCGACGCGGCAACTGTCACCGCATCCGCCACGCCGTCCGCTCCGCCAGCGCCGTTGGTGGAGGACGCGCAGGCGCGGCTTGCCGCGCAGATCGCCACGCGCATCGAGTCGGTGCGCGCCGCGGCCGCCGCCAACGACGTCGCCAAGGTGAAGCGGCAGTTGGCGCAAATCGCGGCCAGCAGCCCGGAGCATCCGTTCCTGCGCAGCGAAGGCGCACAGCGGCTGACCGATGCCTACCTGGGGCTGGCGCGTTCCCTGTGCCGCGATGGGCGGTGGAAAGAGGCCAGCGTCGTCATCGGGCAGGGACTGGATGCCCAGGACACGCCACGCCTGCGTCAGGCGCTGGGCCGTTACCGGTTGGCGATGGAACTGGAACAACTCGGCACCGCGCTCCCTGCGCCGTCGGTGCTGCAGCGTCTGCGCGAGCGCAAGATGGCCCTGCAAGCGCAGGACGCCGACGGCTTCCGAGCCTTCCAGAGCGATGTCGCCAAGTCCGCCCGGCAACGCGTCTCCTATACCGCGGCACTGCTGCCGAAACTGGAACCGGTGGCGGTAATGCCCGCACCGCCGGCCAAGCCGAGCGATCCCTGCCGTCTCTCCGCTCCGTCCAGTGGCGCGGCCACCTGCAGCGATGATCTGGGCAAGCACGGCCGCGGCCCGGAGCTGGTGGTGCTCTCCAAGCCCGGACGCGCACTGGCGATGATGCGTCGGGAGATCAGCGTGGCCGACTTCGCGCTGTTCTGCGCCGACACCCAGCGCTGCCGTGTGTCGCGCTGGACGCGCAAGTCGGCGCCTGTGGACGAGGTCAGCGCTGCCTTGATCCGCGATTACGCCGCTTGGCTGAGCAGCGCCAGCGGTCGTACCTATCGGCTGCCGCGCGATGCCGAGTGGCTGCGCGCGGCGCGTGCCGGCGAGGACGGCTGCACAGCGACGGTATCTAATAGCTGGGGGCTGCTCGACATGGTTGGCGGCCTCGCCGAGTGGGTCCAGGAGGGCGAGGGCGTAGCCGTGCGCGGCAGCCAGCGCGGGGTTGCTGCCTGTGCCAGTCCCGGCACGGTGAGTTCCAACGGCGACGCAGCGCGCGGCATCGGTGCACGCCTGGTGAGAGACGTGGAATGAACGACTGGGAGACGCAGGCCAACTTGGTCCTGCAGGAGTTGAACGCAGCACAGGTGGAGCGACGCCTGGACCCGGCCGAATATCGGCGCCGTCGCCTGCAATTGCTGCAATCGATCGCGCGCTCGGCCGGTGCGCCCACTGCGCGCCGCCGACGCGTCGCCGCGCCGCAGGCCTTGCCCACCCCGGTCGTGACGGTGCGACGCGACCGCACGCCGCCGACGGCCCTGCAGGCGGCCCTGCGCTCGTGGACACTACGCTTGTGGGCAGCGGTGATGCTGGCCGGCGCGGCCTGGGTGTACTGGCACGGCATCGCAGCGCTGTGATGCCGGCCGGGCAGGCCGGCAACGGAGCCCAGGCGCGGCGAACAAACCTTAGCCAGTCACCGTCAAGTGGACGTGGACGGCGCACAGGAACCGGAGTGCACGCGTGCTACCTGCCGATTCCGGGCACCGGCCGCACCCAACCGGCGACGACGCAGTCGTTGTGTTGGCTGCTCTAGTCGGAATGGTCCTGGCCCGACACCACTTGCAGCTCTTCAATCGCGCGCGGCGCGAGATCGCGTATCAGTGCGGTGAAATCCAGGCCGACCAGGCGTTGTGCGCGCCGCAACAGTAACGGCACCGGGCTGGAGGGCTCGCGCCGCGCGTAGTAATCGCAGAGCTGGTCGAGCATGCGGCGAACCTCGTCCGGATGCTCCACGGCGTGCGCGCGTGGCGTCGATGTCCTGACAGTGTCGGCGCCCGGTGCTGCATGTTCGGTCGGCTCGGCCGGGGATCCGGAACGTTCGGACACATAGGGCCGCAGGAACGCACGCAACTCGTCCAGATCCTGCGTGAGCGGTGCCAGCTCCGGACCGTGCCCCGGAGTGCGCTCGGCGAACACGCCGGCAATTGCGGCAATGTCGTCCTGCGCAGCGGCCAGGGCTGCGTCCAGATCAAGCAACGCCTCCAGCGGGCAGTCGCGCAGGCAGGCATCGATGGCGGCAGGATCTGGTATCTCGCTCGCGTCCTCCGCAGCGAGCTTGAGCGTGCCTTGCACGATGCGCAGATCGCGCAGCGAGAAATGTCCTGGATGCAGTCCCTTGAATAGGCGCACGTTGCGCAGCTGTGTCAGCGTGCGCTCGCTGTCGGCCAACGCAGCGATGGCGTTGACGCGTTCGGTCGGGTCGTTGTCTTCATCGGCATCCAGATGAGGATGGACGTCGCCCCAGAACTGCTCCAGCAGTTGTCGGAGCAGGCCGACGCCGCTGGACCAGCCCACCAGACCGTCCTGGTGCAAGCGGGCGATGCTCAGCAAGATGCCCAGCCGCAAGTCCTTGGAGCGCCCTAGCAAGTGTTCGGCGCTCTCGGCGACCTGGCGCCATTGCGGCGCGTCGGGCACAAGCACGCCAGCGCCCAAGGCGCGCTCCTGACGCGGTCGTGCAAGTTCCTCCAGGCTCTGGAACTCCGGGGTGTATTCCAGGTTCGGACCGGATGGCACCTGTTCGTCGACCGGTCGCAGCAACGGTGCGTTGTCGATCTGCATGGCGCGGCTCACGAAACGGATAGCACGAGATCGGCACGGCCGGCGGTGCGTCGCGCCGCGGCCGGCACCGCTGCGGCCGGCGCTGCCGGAACAAGCAGGTCCAGCACACGCTCGCGCAACCAGCGATGTGCGGCATGGGCATCGTTGCGTCGATGCCAGGCCATCGCCAGCGCCATGTCCGGCAGCGGGAAAGGCAGTTCGAAGCAGTCCAGCGGTGCATGCCCGCGCTCTGCCGCAAGCGTTGCCGGCATGGTGGCGACCATGTCGGTGCCCAGTACGATGTCGCGCGCGGTGGCGCACTGCGAGACGGTCACCGCGATCTGCCGGGTGTGCCCCAGATGCCGCAGTTGCGCATCGATGGCGAGGTTGCAGGCCTGTGCGTGCGCGACCTGCACATGCGCCAGACGGCTGTAGCTCGCTGCGCTCAGCGCCGCGGTACCGCGCGGATGGCCACGGCGCTGCACCAGCACGTAGCGTTCGTCGCGTAAACGGCGCAAGCGCAGCGCGTCGGGAACCGCTTGCGCGTGATCGATCAGCAGATCCAGCTCGCCGTTTTCGAACGCGTCCAGGCGCGTGTCGGAACTCACATGCACGAACTCCAAACGCATCTTTCGATTGCCCTGGGCCTGGATCAACCCTGCCAATCCCGCACCCAAGGTGCCGATCGCATCGGCAGCGGCTGCGATCCGGAAGCTCGCCGACGACGTCGCTGGATCGAACGCGCTGTCCTTGCCGAGCAGGCTCAGTTTGCCGATCGCTTCGCGCAGCGGCGAAGCCAGTTGATCCGCGCGTGGCGTGGCCACCATGCCGCGGCCGGTGTCCGATGGCATCAACAACGGATCCTTGAACAGCACGCGGAGTCGTGCGAGTTGCGAGGACAGTGCCGGCTGGCTCATATGCAATCGCTGCGCGGCATGGGTGACGTTCTTCAGCTCAAGCAATGCGTCGAGGGACACCAGAAGAGGTAAGTCGCTTGGTCGGATATTCATGTCGTGGATCGCTCGTCGTGGAATGCAGGCGGCTTACTGCGCCTGGGCATCCACTAGGCTAGGCAGCCCGCGCTACGTTCCGGTGTCGATCTGCGGCGACTGTGTTTCATTTGTCACAGAGCAGGCGTGCCCTCATCCTGCGTTGTCATGTCCATCGTGCGACCCAGCGCACGTTCCAGCGCAAGCGCCAGCGCGCTCAGATCGAACGGCTGCGCAATGATCTCGGTGATGGCGCCGCCCAGACCCTTGCGTGTCGCCAGGCTCATCGCACGGGTGGCGAGGATCAATGGCAGCTTCGGCGCAGCGGCATGCAGCGCGTCGATCGCGTGTTCGGCATCGCCGGCACGATCGCGCTTGAGCAGCACGCCATCGAAGCGCATCGGGTCGGACGTTGCCATCGCGACGGCTGCCGGCAGCTCCAATAAGCCGACCGGTTCGTGTCCCAATGCGGCCAGCATTTCTTCCAGGCGGTCGAGCTCGGCCGCGTCGTCGCACAGCAGCAGCAAGCTCGCATGCCGCGATCGCGTCTTCGGCAAGGGCGCGGCCTGGGGGGCTGCTGCAATGCCTGTCCGCAGTGGCAGCTCGACCACGAAGGTCGTGCCGACACACAGCGTGCTGTCCACGTCGATCCGCCCTTCGTGGTTGTCGATGATCTTGCGAACCGTTGCCAATCCCAGCCCGGTGCCGCGATTGCGGGTGGTGAAGAAGAGATCGAAGATGCGATCCAGTTGGTCTGGAGGAATGCCGATGCCGTGGTCGCTGACACGCAGCTGCGCGATGCGACGGGGCGTGCCGTCGGCTGCGCTGCCCTTGGCGGCCGACAGTTGAATCGTGACCGTCCCGCGCATGTCCATCGCCTGCGCCGCGTTGCTGGCCAGATTGAGGATGACCTGCTGCAGTTGCGCTGGATTGCCCAGCGCGTGCAGTGGCTCCTGCTCCTGCTGCAGGGCGATCGTGACGGTCGATGGCAGCGACACCGACAGCAGCGAAACTGCGCCTTGCAGCAAGGCGTTCAACTCAACCGGCTGTACGTTGTAATTCTGCACCCGCCCGAAACTGAGGATGGATTCGATCAGATCGTAAGCGTGCGCCGTGGTGTGGCTGATCTCGAGCAGGTGCTCCGATGCCGGCGAGTGCGGATCCAGTTTGGACAGGGCGATCTCGGCATTGCCACGAATCGCGCCGACGATGTTGTTGAAGTTGTGCGAAATGCCGCTGGCCATTGTCCCCAACGTTTCCATCCGCCGGGCCAGTTCCAGGCGATGTTCCAGCGCCCGGGCTTCGTCTTCGAGTCGCCGTCGCTCCAGTGCATCGAACAAGGTGTCGAGCGCGATGTGCAACTGCGGCAGAAGTTCGGCCGGTGCCGCCAGGCCACGATCGCGGCGCGCGGAAAGTGGCGGCAGCCGCAGGCACAGCAGTGCAACCGTCGCCGCTTCGGAGTGTTGCCGCAGGCAGAGCCACTGCGCGCCGCGCACGCGTTCGGGCTTGCCCAACACCTCGACGGTGCCATTGGCGTGGACGACCAGTACGTCGCTGGCGGCGACCGGTCCGGTGGCGGCCACTGCGGCAAGCATGGTGCGGAAGGCCTCGTCCTGCGGATCGGGCCAGATTCGCGCGTCAGCGCCGACGGATACCACGCCGAGGCGGGCACTCGGCAGCTTCGCCCACTTCGCCAACCGCATCAGCCCGGCCTCGATACCAGCGTCCAGCTGGTGGCGATCGTTGGCCACAAGACGGCGCGACACCGCAACCATCAAGCGGTCGAACTCCGCGCGTCGACGCAATACCCGCGCGCGCTGCCGCAGCAACGTGGCCAGGTACAGCAAGGCGCCCAACATGACGACGGCCAATCCCAGCAACAGGAAGCGGACCTGGCGCGCGGTGGCCTGCTGGCAGGCATGCTGTTTTTGCAGATACGTCTTGAGCTGTGCATACGAGGCCAGCGAAGCGATCGGGCGCATGCGGCGGATGGTGGTATCGGTCTCCGGCAACAGCTTCAGCAGCATGCGTCCATGCGGCAGCAGCGGCGTGCTGGTCGTGCGTTGTGCCGCTTCGTCCAGGCGCCGGCGTGCCAGTGCGACCGCCTCGCCGGTCGTGTCCAGACTCAGGCGTTGCACGGCGCTTGCCAGCATGCTCGCTGCGCGTGCCGCAGCGGGATCGTCGCCTTGGCGGATCTGCGCGCTGCTCTCGCTCCAGAAGTAGGCCAGCGAGTTGGACAGCAGCGAATTCTGCGATTTGAATAACTCCCGCTGCAGCGATTTCTCCGTGTAGTCGGCGTCCAGCGCGGCGATGGCCTGGCACAACGCAGGGTCGTGGTCGGCCAGCCGGCGCAGGTGCTGCAAGGTGTCGCGTGCGTGGGCATCGCCGGTCACCAGCGAGTCGTAGTCGCGCAGCAGGCCAATGCGCGCCTTCAGCACGTCGTTGTCGAGATTGGTATCGGCCATGTCCAGCGCGTCGAGTGCGTCCAGCGCGTGACCGTAACGCTGCGTGTCGCGATCCAGCGCCGCCATGCACAGACTGAAGAAAATCAGCCCCGCCAGCAGCACGGCGCTGAGGATCGTCGCCCACCTCATGGGTGGGGCGCCGTCAGCTGCCGACCCTGGTGCTTGCCGGTCAATGTGTTCAGAAACGCAGCGATATCGGAGACATCCGCAGGGCTCAGTGCGACGCCAAGTTGAGCGGTGCCCATCGCCTTGATCGCCTGGGGCAGGGTGCTGGCGCTGCCGTCGTGGAAGTACGGGGCGGTCGTGGCAACGTTACGCAGGCTGGGAACCCGCAGGATCGGGGTGCCATCCCGTGTGACGGGAGCGAAGATGCCGCTGCGCTGGAACAGATTGCCGCCCACGTTGACGCCTTGGTGGCAGGAAATGCAGCCGATCGACTTGAAGGTGCGATAGCCGCGTAACTCTTGTGCGTTCAATGCCGTGTCGCTGCCTTGCAGCCAGAGGTCGAAGCGACTGCCCGGCGTGACCAGCGAGCGTTCGTAGCTGGCGATGGCATCGAACAGCGCGGCGCGATCCGGTGGCCTGCCATAGGCCGCGCGAAAGCGCTGATTGAGCACCGTGTCTTGTCGCAGTCGTCCGACCACCGTCGCGATATCGGCCTGCATGACGCTTGGCTTTTCGAGCAGTGAAGCCGTGTGCACTTCCAGACTGCGGAAGTTGCCGCGCCAGCCCAGGCGAAAGTTCGCTGTCGCATTGAAAATGGTCGGTGTATTGAACGCCGGCGGCGCGCGCCCGGGCGTCCGGGTCGTCGCATCGGCAGCGGCACCGTTGCTGGACAGGCGATGACAAGACGTGCAGGCAAGGCGGTTATCGCCCGACAGCCGGCGATCATTGAACAGCAGTGCGCCCAGCGCGACCTTGCGGCTGTCCAGGCCGGTTGCTGGTTGGATGACATGGATGGGCTCATTAGGGCGCACCGACGGGGCTGCAACGCCAGCTGCCTGCATGGACGGCATCGCGAGGAACGCTGTGGAAGCGAACGCGACCTTCATGATCGCCACCGGCGTCCAGCGCTGTGTGCGATGGTCTGGCCGAGCCGGCGACGGCGGTTGCGTCATCGAGCGTGCTCGACCGACGGCGTGAAGACGTAACCGGCGCCGCGCTGGGTCACGATCAGCGTCGGCTCGCGCGGGTCCTGCTCCAGCTTGCGGCGCAGGCGCAGGATCTGCACGTCGATACTGCGGTCGAACACGTCCTCATGCAGACGCGTGGCTCGCATCAGGTGCTCGCGGCTCAGTGGTCGTCCCGGTGCATCGACAAAGGCGCGCAGCAGCGCGTATTCGCCCTTGGTGAGCGCAATGGCAGGTGCGCCTGTGCGCCCCACCGTGCGGGCCTGTAAATCGAATTCCCACGCATCGAAGCGCACGCGACCTTCGCCCGCACCGCGTGCCGCCGCCATCTTGGAGGTGATATGGCGGCGCAACACGGCGCGGATCCGCGCCGTCAGTTCATGCAATCCGAATGGCTTGGGCAGGTAGTCGTCGGCGCCCAGTTCCAGCCCCACCACGCGATCGATTTCGTCGCGGCGATGGCCGCTCATGATGATCACCGGGATATCGGATTCCTTGCGCAAGGCGCGCAACAAGTCCAGACCGTCTTCGTGCTTGAGCATCAGGTCCAGCAGCAGAATATCCGGCTCGCGCCGACGCAGCGCCTCGGCCAGTTCGCTGCTGTTGGTGGCGACAAAGGCTTCCATGCCATGCGAACGGATATGGCCCATGACCACGTGGGCCATGGCCTGGTCGTCATCCACCACCAGCACCTTGGCGACTGGGGCGGAGCGGGGCGTGGATGCGTCGGAGGAGGAGGAGGAACGGGAATGCAGCTTGCTCATCTACTCTCAATTCCGGCATGACCGCCTTCGCGGACAGATCCCGAGTGTCGACTGGTTGGGGATGACCGCATCGATCCTGTGGGGGAATTGCGTCCATGCGCGGGGCAACGGTGCGCCGTCGAGGAGACAGCATCGTCGTGCGAGATGCAAGGAGGTTTTTGTGTCGCCCAGCCACGTCGACAAACGTGTCCGCGCGATCTGCAGGGGAGTGGACGGACTTTTGCTCGATCTTGTGACCAGCCGCTCGCTCTGCAAGACGCCAGCGGGGCGCCGGTGCCGAACACGCGCGTCAGATCCGACAACGATGTCTTCGGCTGGATTCTATTGTCGAGCCTGCTTTCGCCAAGGATAACGAGGGTCGGCAGGGATTCGTGTAAAAAACAGCCGATTGTGTCCTAACCCACTGTCGATCTCCCGATTGAGATCCAGTGTGTAGTCGCCTAACCGATTGATGTGCGATGTCCGGTATGGCGACAGCTCTGCCAGGGCTTCAGGGCCGATGGTTCGGCCTTCGTCCCGCAGTTCGGCCAGAACGCGGGTCATCTGCTCGACGTTATGAAGAATGATCAGATTTGCCACGAGTTGGTTGTAGCGCACGATCTTGCGCTGCTCGTGCTGGACGTTTTCGGCGATGATCCCTTCCCCGGCGAAGAAGGCCCATTTGACGAAACCGTTGAATTCCTCGCTTTTATTGGTCGCCGCGTTGATGGTCTTGCGCACTTCGACATCGTCGATGTAGTGCAGCAGGAACAGTGTGCGCACTACCTTGCCGAGTTCACGGAATGCCCAGTACAGCTTGTTTTTACGGCTGTAAGTGCCGAGTCGGCGCAGGATTGTAGAGGCGGTGATCTTGCCGAGTTTGATCGAGATGGCGACTCGCAGCATGTCCTGGAAGTGGGTTTCGATCAGCGCCCAGTCGTGTATGCCCGCGGCATGACGGCGCGCGCGATCCAGGGGCATCTGGAGCAGATGTACAGCGCCGAGGTGCGCCCAGCCTGATCTGCTCGGTGACCGATGCCGTGGTCGATGAGGTGAAGGCCTGGCAGAGCCGGGCGCTGGATCCGGTGTACCTGATCGTCTCCATCGACTGCATTCACGTCAAAGTACGCGAGGGCGCGGTGCGGGTGAAGGCGGTCTACCTGGCCATCGGCATCACGATGGCTGGCCAAAAGGAGGTGCTGGGCCTGTGGCTGGCCCAGACCGAGGGTGCGAAGTTCTGGATGCAGGTGGTGACGGAGCCGCGCAACCGCGGCGTGCAGGACATCTTCATCGCCTGCGTCGACGGCCTGAAGGGCTTCCCCGAAGCGATTGAGGCGGTGTTCCCACAGACGACGGTGCAGCTGTGCATCGTGCACATGGTGCGGAACAGCTTGAACTACGTGTCGTGGAAGCGGCGTCCGGAGGTGGCGGCCGCCCTCAAGCGCATCGACACCTGCGCCACCGCCGAGGAGGCCGAGCTGCGGTTTACCGAGTTCCAGGAGCGCTGGGACGACGCGTATGCGCCGATCGGTCAGTCATGGCGGCGCAACTGGCCGTGCCTGGTCCCGTTCTTCGACTGCCCACCGCAGATCCGCAAGGTGATCTACACCGCCAACGCCATCGAGTCGGTGCACTACGGCCTGCGCAGGCTGACCAAGCACCGCGGTGCCTTCCCCAGCGATGAGGCGCTGATCAAGCTGCTCTCCCTGGCCCTGCGCAACATCAGCAAGCGGTGGACGTTGCCCATCCGCGATTGGAAGGCCGCGCTTAACCGCTTTACCATCCAGTTCGAGGAGCGTATCCCTCAGCTGTAAGCCAAATCCCGTTTACACAACATTCTGCACACGCTCCCTCGATGGTCACTGCTTCGTGTGTCGCGTCGTCCACGATCACCAGACACTCGATCACCCGGCTTTCTGAGGTGCTGTCGGAGACGACGTCCATCGACCACACCTGGTTGGCCTGCGATGGTCGCAACAACGGCTGACGCTCGCTCACTGGCACCTTCTTGCGCTTGCGGGGCCGGACTTGCAGCTGCTGCTCGCGGTACAACCGCTCCACCCGCTTGTCGTTCACGAGGCGTCCTTCCTGCCGCAGTTTGAGATAGATCATTCCCACGCCATAACGGCGATGACGATGCGCCAACGTAACAACGCGCTCGCGCAGCTCGACGTTGCGGTCTTCGTGCGAGAAATAGCGCGGCGCACTGGCGCTCATGCCGATCGCTGCCAACGCACGACGCTCGCCGGCACCACGCCCGATCCACTCGCGCACCAGCACACGACGTGCCGGTGCGCTCACCACTTTTTTCGCAGCGCATCCTTGATCAGATTGTTCTCGAACAGCTGCCCGGCCAGCAGCTTCTTCAGCCGCGTGTTCTCCGCCTCCAGCTCCTTGAGCCGCTTGGCCTCCGGCACGCTCATCCCGCCGAACTTGCTGCGCCACAGGGAGTAGGAGGCTTCGCTGAAACCATGGAGACGACATAGGTCCTTGATGGAGACCCCGGCGTCGGCTTCGTGCAGGAAGCTTATCAACCGATCAAGATACTCGACTCTGGAAGCGGCCAGAGCCGATGCGTTCGAAGATAGCGAACGCCGACACAACCCGAGGAGGCGACGAAGGGTCGCCCAGCAAGACAAACAAGTTCAAAACCCTTTACAACCGTCCGTGATTTAGGGGTAGAACCCAACCTACGGAAGAAAGGCAAACGCCCGGAGCCGCATTCCCGATGCGTTCGACACACGCTGCACGCGGCGCCGACACGGGGCGGTCTCAAGAGTCAGGTGCAACACCTCGAGAGACCTGCTGTTAGCGCAACGTATGGACGGACAGCCCAGCAGGCCATTGATTGTGCAAAAGTTACGTAAGCCAGTGTTTTGACAGAAAACGCGGGTCTGCAGTGGAGAAAAGTGTTGCACTTGGAACTTGAGTCGGCCCGGTAACTTTTGCGTGTTACCTGTTGCCTGACAACCGCCGCGGAGGCGTCATGGCGCGCGCCGACGCTGCCTGGCCTGCTTCGGCCCGCCTGCCCTGGCACGGCTGCCGCCCGCTCCCTGCATGCAGGGAGCCGCTATGAGCTGCGTGCGCTCGTCGCAGTCCTGCATTTGCCGGATCGCGGTCAGTGAAGCACGCAGCGCCGTCACCATCAGGGGCCGGTTCTCACGCAACGGCCCCAGTTGCTGGGCCTTCTTGTTGTGATACGTCAGGTTTCTGATGAGGGCAAGGAACTGCAAAACGTTCGTCACCAGCGCCTTGGCGACCTCGCTGTCGGGCGCAAACTCATCGAGTTCCTTGTTCTGGATGGCAACAGCGATGCGGCTGAGCATGAGAATTTTCTCCAGTCCCAGGCGCCACTCCAGCATACTGCGCCAGTCGGCCAGGAGCCGCCGTTCTTTACCGGCACGATCACGTTCATCGCCCCGGATCTCCGATTGCAGTTCCGCTTCCAGGTCGGTCACGAACCTTATCGACGAGTCGAAGGACGCATCGATGCTGTCAAACTTCGCGTTGAGCCGGCTGCTTCTAATGCGCCGGAGATGCTGTACTTGCTGTAGAGGATTATCGGTGCGTACTTGGAACACCTGCTGCATCGTCTTCAATGCCACAATCATCTGCCGGCCCCGCCGCCGGACTTCCCTTGCCAGGGACAGGGCATGCATGGCGTCGGCGCCTGCCGCGTGCTCCACAGGGACCGGAACGTCCAGGTCCATGCTGATCGCCCGTCGAACGAACTCAGCCGCCCTGGCGGTCCGGGAGGAGGCGGCACATGGCAGCAGGATGAACGGAGTTTCCTGCCAAAGGGCCAGCAATGCGGAAGAAACTCTTGCCGCATAGACCATGACATCCAGGGTCTCCCTCGCGCAACGATGCTCCTGCACGGCGTCAGGCGGCATTTCCTGCGGCATGGGGATGCTCAGCCGGTGCAGCGCGTCCACCTCTGAGGCAATGGACCGCACAGACTCCAGCAACGGCAGCGTAGTCTCCGCGGGTGCATCGCCCGCGGAGGACGCATGCGGCGCTGGTGCCTGCTCTGCCTCTGTCTCTTGCACAAGGGCCGGCATGAAGGCGAAATGCCAGCTCTGGAACAAGTCGGCGCCCAACCGGTCGGTTGCCGCCTCCAGCGTGGGCCGGGACTGCGCGAACAACTGCGACACCTCCGCGGCATGCGCTCGCACTGCCGCTACAAGGCACAGCGTATGGGCCGCATCGCACTGCCGGGCCAGCGTCTGCAGCGGTTCGGCCATCGCACCACGGGCCGCCGACCGGGCGGATCGCGCCACGGTCCGGAGTCGTTCTGCCCGCTGCAGGGCGGACTGGGTTCTGGCAGGAGGCTGGCCAAGCAGTTCGCAGGCGTCGGCCAGGGCGAAGAAGCCTTGCAAGCGCAGCTCCGTCGGCAATCGGTCGACGGCCATCTCGCTGCCCTGGCCCGCGGCGGGCAGCGGCATGGCCTTCAGTGACACCCCGGCGGCACGCGCCCAGGATGCCAGTTGGGGAAGATCGAGGGCCGGCACCTCGTGGGAAAAGCCGGAACGGGCCTCCCCACCCAGCAACGCCGATCCGCTTTGCCAAAGCGCAAGGAAGGCCTTGTCGAGCAAGGCTTGCGCCTCTTGCTCATGGGCCTGCGCCTGGGCGATGGCGCGCTCGCACAGGGAGGCGATGAAGGCGGCCGAGCCTTCACGCTCCGCTGCGGTCCACTGTTGCAACGAACGCTCTAGGACGCGGGGCAAGCTCGCTGCCGTGTGCAGCACGCCGCAGAGCTGCCGCAAGCGCTCCAATTGCCGCAGCCCCGGCATGCAGGAGTCGACGGGGGTGGACTCCGCCCGGCTGCGCAACGTGCCCAGCGAAGCCAGGAGAAGTCCGAAGGAGCGCCGCAAACAGGTCTCTTTCCAGGCAGCAACGCGGACGGCGCTGCCCAGATTTTCCCTCAGGGCATCGGCTGCCGCCTGTGTGACAGGAAGGGGATCGAGCAGAGCATCGCCCCAGGCTGCGCGCAGGCGTCGGGCCATGACCTCCAGCGCCTCGGCATCGGCGATGAAACGGCTCGTCCACTCCTTTTGCTGAAACGCGCGGTCCGCCGCGGGCAGGTGCGCAAAGGCGGGCACTGACAACGCCCCGTTCCGCAGACATTCCAGACGTTGTGCCGCTGCTTGCATCATGCCCGCCAATTCCCAGCAGAGCACGCTGTCCATCCCGTACCGGGGAAGAGTCTCCGAGTTGACGGCAGCGTCCGCGTCCAAGGAATCGCACGCTTGCCGAAGACATTGAACCAGATGCGCCTGAATGTCTCTCTGGAGGCGTGAATTCAACATGGGCGGGAAGTGGGATCGCCGCGCCGCCCAGAACACTTGATGGCGGGCAAGGAGCTGGCGTTCCGCACTCTCGCACGCTGCCTGGGCAGCCTGGATTCGCGCATCGCCCGCGTCGGCCTCGGGGTGAAGCTTGGAAAAAATCGCCTGTGCCGCACCGTACTGCTCCCCGGCGGCGCGCCAGGCCGCGGCGGCGTCCAGCATCCTGCGATGCATCTTCTGGAACTCGGGCGGGACACGGTAGCCTTCCAGCACATGCCCCACATCGGCCGGGTCGAGCAGACATTGCAATGCAGCCGCCTGGCTGGCCGCCGCTTCCGCCATGCGAACCATGGCGCGCAGATCCCGGCTGGAGCGGGCTTGCTCGACCGCCCAGGCGATGAAGGCGGTACGCTGCGCGGCCTTCAGCGCTGCGGGGCCATCGTCCGCGATGACCTGGAAGTCGAGCGCGTCGCTTGCGTCTTCATGATCCTCGGCATGCGGCGCTACCGGATTCTCCTGCACGGGAGAGGAGATGCCCGGTGGCTGCGGCAACTGGAAAGGCAACGCCGCGTGGAGAGGGAGGGTGCCCACATGGCGGCGCTGCGCGCCGGACGCCGTGGCGCGAGCAGGCAGCGCACGCAGCAGGGCATCCATGGAGGGACCGGACAAGGCCCCATCGTCTGGCGCCGGCGTGGAACTCCCGGCGGGCTCATGCGTCTGCGCGTGCTTCGCCTGCGGACCGTGAAGGGCAGAGATACCTGAGGCGCGGGGAATCATGGGTTGCCACCTCATTCATGCAAACGCCGCTACATTGACAGACGCTGGCCAAAAACGCTCCCACCAAGCCGAAAAAGCTGCAGAACTTGCGAAGCTGGATGGAAGCGCGATGCATGACACTGGCAGACCTGCCCAACCTGATCACACTAGGCAGGAGCCCGCTCCCGCGCAGTCGCGGTGGGAAGCGGATAAGCTCTGAAGAACGTGCCGTGTTGCAGATTGAAATCACCAGCGGCGCAAGCATTCGCTCCATATCGCGGCGTCTAACAGGCTGCTGAAATACCAGCCGCCAAGCGAGTCGGCACCATCGGCATGTCTCTTCGCACCTCAGAAGTGGTGAAAAATTG
>NZ_JBBYGR010000002.1:0-33556 GCF_038405005.1 Xanthomonas sp. JL1
ATGCGCTGGAGGGCTTCACGCGACAGATGAAGAAGCTGCCGCATTGCCTGCTGGGAAGCCTCACCTATGACCGTGGAACCGAGATGACGTGTTATCCAGAGCTGATGAAGCGGCTCAACATCGACCTGTGGTTCGCCGATCCACATGCGCCCTGGCAGCGCGGCAGCAATGAGAACACCAACGGCCTGCTGTGCCAGTTCATGCCCAAAGGCGTGGACTTGTCCAAGGCCAGCCAGGAGTATCTCAACAACGTCGCCGACCTGATGAACGCCCGGCCACGGCAGACGCTTGGCTGGAAGACCCCAAACCAGGCGCTGGAAGAAGAGATCGCTCAATTCAACTCACGTGTTGCACTTGCAAGTTGAGACCCCCCCTGTCTGCCTGTTTCATCATCGCGTCGATGGTATTTCAACGCGATGCGATCTTCGATCGCAACGCCAATGCCGATCCGATGCCGATCATCGATCGCAATGCATCGCTCCATTGCAAAACCTCAACTCACTCGCCGATCCAGCCTTCCCGCATGTCGGCGCATTCGTCGGCGTGCTCTTCTTCCTGCGCCAGGATGCTTTCGAGAATGCGCTTGGTGGTGGTGTCATTTTTGCCTATGAAATCGATCATCTCGCGATAGCTGGCGATGGCGATACGTTCGGCGATGAGATGTTCCTTGACCATGTCGCGCAGGTCGGTGCCTTGCTTGTATTCGGCATGCGAGCGCTTGGTCAGCGTATCGGGGTTGAGATCCGGTTCGCCGCCCAGTTGCACGATGCGCTCGGTCAGCTTGTGCGCGTGTTCTTGCTCCTGTTGCGCATGCTCAAGGAACTCGCCCTTCATTGCGTCGGCAAGCATGCCCTTGGCCATGAAGCAGTGGCGGTAGTAGCGCAGCGTGCACACGTATTCGGTGGCAAGTGCGGTATTGCGTAGCGCGATCACCTTCTGGTGATCGGCGTGGTAGCGCTCGGTGATGGCACCGTCTTCGATGCTCTGGCGTGCGCGGGCGCGCAGCGTGGCAGTGTCGGTGACACCGGCGGGAGTTTTGGTGGCTGGCTGATTAGACATGGCTGGCCGTTTCCCTTCTGAGTGGACGGGGGCATCGATGGCTCAATCCAGCAGGTGCTGCAGCACGTGATCGGCGGCAGATACCTTGAATTCGCCGGGTTCTTCGACAAACAACGCTTCGACCACGGCGTCGTCTGCATACAGTGCGTAACAGCGCGAGCGCAGGCCCATGCCCGAGCCGCTGGCGTCGATTTCAAGGTCCGGGGCGCGCGCCAGTTCGGGGTTGCCATCTGGCAGCAGGTGCAGGCCGTCGGGGATCAGCGGATTGCGCCCCCAGGCCGGCATCACGAACGGGTCGTTGACGGCAGTGCACCGCACTTCGATACCGCGTTTGCGCAATGCATCGAAGTGTTCCACATAGCCTGGCAAATGCTTGGCCGAGCAGGTGGGGGTAAACGCACCGGGCACCGCAAACAGCAGCACCGTGCGGCCTGCGAACAAGGTGTGGGTGTCGACTGCCTCAATGCCATCGCGCATGCGCTTGAGCACGATTTCGGGGATGCGCTCAGCAACGTGGATGGTCATGCGGCAGGCTCCTGTGGCTGAACGAAGCCTGCAAAAGAGCAGGGGAAAAGCGCGGCAACACGCTTGAAATCCGCCCGGCCACGCCTATCTGACGCACATGGCCGGCGCAACTGCGCACGCCGCGGTCGCCGGCCCGGTCATCAACCCTTTTGGAGGCTTGCAATGAACATCGTTCGTTATCCCCAATTCTCCACCCATGCGCTGCAGAACGAGATCAAGCATGTGTTCGATCGCTTCTTCGAGCACAACAGCGACACCGACGAGTCGGCCGTGGTGACGGCGCAGTGGGTGCCGCGCGTGGATATCAAGGAAGAGCCCAAGCATTTCGTGCTGTACGCCGATTTGCCGGGGATCGATCCGAGCCAGATCGAGGTGCAGATGGACAAGGGCATCCTGTCGATCAAGGGTGAGCGCAAGAGCGAATCCAGCACCGAAACCGAGCGCTTCTCGCGGATCGAGCGCCGTTACGGCAGCTTCCATCGCCGCTTCGCGCTGCCCGACAGCGCCGATGCCGATGGCATCACCGCATCGGGCCACAACGGCGTGCTGGAAATCCGCATTCCCAAGCGCCCGGCCGCGACGCCGCGCCGGATCCAGGTCGGTAACGGTCAGGACACCAGCGACAGCACGGTGCAGTAAGCAGCGGATATCGCGGCGGCGCGCTTCACCGACGCGCGGTCTTTGCTGGGTAGGCCTGTGCTGGGCGCAGAGGGCTGCGCAGCGACCGGAGGCATCCGGCTGGCAGGTCTGCCAGTGCAGGCGGGCCGCTGCAGCACGCTGGACCTGGAGCGGAGCCATCGGCTTCGCTCCCCGGCGACAGCCGCGCCGTAGAATAGGCGCGGTTGCCCGCCCGGCTGCGAATAGAATGGCCACACGTCCGTTGCGTGACCGCGTTGTGGGCGCGGCGGGTATGCGACTCGGCACGTACGCCCGTACGCTGCAGGGCCGCACACCTTCCGCGCCGCACGCGCGCTGTCGGCGGGAGTCCTGGCTGCTCGAACTGGCTCGTGGCCTCGGCTGCGGGCCATTTTTTTCCCAGAGGTGATTAGATGGAATTCAAGGATTACTACGCAACGCTCGGCGTGGAGCCCAGTGCGGGCGATGCGGAGATCAAAACCGCCTACCGGCGGCTCGCGCGCAAATATCACCCCGACGTCAGCAAGGAAGCCGGCGCCGAAGAAAAGTTCAAGGCGATCAGCGAAGCCTACGAAGCGCTGCGCGACCCGGCCAAGCGCAAGGCTTACGACCAATTGAAGGCGCAGGGGTTCCGCCCGGGCGACGAGTTCCAGGCCCCGCCCAATTACGGCGGCGGGCAGGGCTTCGATTTCGAAGAGGTGTTCGGCAACGGCGGTGCCGGTGGCGGCTTCAGCGATTTCTTCGAGAGCCTGTTTGCCGGCCAGCGCGGCGGCCGTCAGCGCGGTCCCGGCGCCGGCCCCGGCGCAGGTGCCGGCCCGCAGGCGCGTGGCGACACCCGCGCCAAGCTTGCGGTGCCGCTGGAGGCGGTGCATTCGGGCGACAGCGTGCGCATCACCATCAACGGCAAACAGCTGGACGTGCGCGTGCCCAAGGGCGTGCAGCCCGGCCAGGTGATCCGCCTGAGCGGCCAGGGTAATGGCGGCGGCAACCTGTTGCTGGAGATCGAATACGCGGCGCACCCGCACTTCGAGGTGGACGGGCGCAACATCCTGTACACCTTGCAGGTCATGCCCTGGCAGGCCGCGCTGGGCACCACGATCAGCGTGCCCACTCTGGGCGGCTCGGTCGAATTGAAGGTACCAGCCGACTCCGACGCCGGACGCAAGTTGCGCCTGCGCGGTCGCGGCCTGCCAGGTACCACCCCGGGTGACCAGATCGTGGAGCTGGAAATCCTGGCCCCGGCCCCGACCGACGATGCTCAGAAGAAGGCCTACCGCAATCTGGCCAAGGCGTTCGGAGAGACGGTGAGCTGAGCTGATGACTGCACGCTGGATATCTACTAAAACTTGACCACGACAAAATTCGCTGTCCGTAGACCTGTGCGTTGAATCCAAGCCTGCCCTTTCCGACGTAGTATCCCGGCAGTCGTCTACAAAGAACGAGCGCGTGTATGTCCATCGCGTAGTGCAACACTCGCCAAGCACCAGGCACGGCCCAGCTACCGCAAGCGCAGCCTTGGCACTACACTCGCCGCGCACACTAGGGGAAACACATGGCACGTATTTTGATCGTCGACGACTCACCGTCCCAACTGCTGGGGATTCAGCGCATCGTGGAGAAGCTGGGGCACGAAACCATCATCGCCACCGATGGGGCAGCGGGCGTAGAAGCGGCCAAGGAATCGCTGCCCGATTTGGTGCTTATGGATGTGGTGATGCCTAACCTCAACGGGTTCCAGGCCACACGCACGCTCAAGCGCGAGCCCACCACCCAGCACATTCCGGTGATCCTGGTCACCACCAAGGATCAGGACACCGACCGTATGTGGGGCATGCGCCAAGGCGCCCGCGCCTACATCACCAAGCCGTTTTCAGAAGATGAACTGCTGGAAGTGATGGAGCGCGTGTTCAATCAGAAAGACGAAACGCCGAAAGCATAGGTACATCGGCCAGACGTGATCGACGTCAGATATCGCGACAGGTCGATTGGGGCGGCAGTCGATGTGGGAGACGGGCAAGCTCGGCTCCTGGGTGGCGAGAAGGCACGGTTGGCGTGCCGGTGGCACGCGTGCCCTTGAGCGCCCGTGCCGCAAGGGCGTGCCGGGGTGCGTAGCCACTTCTCTGCCTGAAACCCGCCATCGGCTTGAAGACATGGGTTCCAAGTAAGCAATCGCTTCGCGGCATGCCCGCCAGCCACGCGCATCACCATGCCTGCCGTGATAACCAGTCAATCAGGCAGGCACTCGGCATGCCGAGTCCACGCAGCCAGGACCCGATCAGCGGCCCGGGCTGGGACCAATAACGCGCATGCACACCTCCCGGGCGGCATGGCCCGCGGCAGCCGTCGGCGCGTACCGCGCGCATCCCGGTGCCCGGCGCGCTGTCCCACTGGCAAGAACCGCCGCGTTGGTTGCCGGGCCGCCCAATCCGCCCCGCCGGTTAAACCAACAATGCATCACACCGGGCCTTTCAAAACGGCCGGTCTGCCCCATCTAGTAGAATCGGCGAATCAAACAACATGGCGGCACTGCGGGACTGGCCCGCACAGCCCCTCGATCATGGAGCGTGCATGGCCTGGAACACACCCGGCAACAAGGGCGGAGACGGCCCGGATCCCAACCGTCGCAGGTCCTGGGGGCCGCGCGGCGGTGGCAACGGTGGCGGTTGGGGCAATCTGCCCGCCCCGTTGAAAGAGCTGTTCGATGGCGGCGTGGGGCGCTGGATCCTGATCGCGGTGGTGCTGATGGTGCTGTTCTCCAGCTTCCAGCTCATCGGCGAGCAGCAGCGTGGTGTGGTGCTGCGCTTCGGCCAGTTCTCGCGCATCCTGCAGCCTGGCCCGAACTTCAAGCTGCCCTGGCCGATCGAGTCGGTGCGCAAGGTCAATGCTACCGAGATCAAGACCTTCAGCAACCAGGTGCCGGTGCTGACGCGCGACGAGAACATCGTCAACGTCTCGCTCAACGTGCAGTACCAGATCAGCGACCCGCGCAAATACCTGTTCGGCTCGCGGAATGCCGATCTGGTGCTGGAGCAGGCCGCGCAGAGTGCCGTGCGTGAGCAGGTGGGGCGTTCGGACCTCAACACCGTGCTCAACAATCGCGGCCCACTGGCGATCGCTTCAAAGGACCGTCTGCAGGCGGCGCTGGATGCTTACAACACCGGCCTGGCCGTTACCGGCGTGACCCTGCCGGATGCCCGCCCGCCGGAAGAAGTGAAGCCGGCCTTCGACGAGGTCAATGGTGCCCAGCAGGTGCGCGAGCGCCTGATCAACGAAGCCCAGGCTTACGCCGCCAAGGTAGTGCCTGAGGCGCGCGGCCAGGGTGCCCGCACTCGCACCGGTGCCGAAGGCTACAAGCAGGCCACCATCTCCAAGGCCGAAGGCGATGCCGACCGCTTCACGCTGTTGCAGGCGCAGTACGTCGGCGCGCCGGAGGTCACCCGCAAGCGTCTGTGGCTGGAAACCGTGCAGAAGGTGCTGTCGGAGAACCGCAAGGTGATCGGCAGCGATGGCCGCCAGGTCATCTACGTACCGCTGCCGGCCGACGCCAGCAAGCCGGCCACTGCCAGCGGCAACGCCGGTATGCCGTCGATGGTGCCGCAGGACGTGTTGTTGAATCCGCCGCAAAACACCAGCAGCGAGGCCATCCGTAACCCGGAACGCGGCCCACGCCTAACTGGCCGTGAGGGAACCGAATAATGAAGAATTCGCTAGTGATCGGCCTGATCGTCGCCGTGCTGCTGACCCTGATGGGCTCGGTGTTCGTGGTGCGCGAAGACCAGACCGCCATGGTGCTCAACCTTGGCCGTGTGGTGCGTGCCGACCTCAAGCCCGGCCTGCACTTCAAGATTCCGTTGGTGGAATCGGTGCGGGTGTTCGATCGCCGCTTCCAGGTACTGGACACCGCCCCGGCGCGTTACTTCACCGCCGAGCAGAAAGACGTCAGCGTGGACTTCTTCGCCATCGGCTACATCTCCGATGTGCGGGCCTTCTATCGCGCTACCGGTGGTGAGGAGTCGGTCGCCAACTCGCGTCTGGCCCCGATCATCACCGATTCGCTGCGCAACCAGATCAACTCGCGCACCCTGCAGCAGCTGGTCTCCGGCGACCGCAGCGAACTGATCGCCAGCCAGCTCAAGGGCATCAATGGCGCCATCAAGGGCCTGGGCATGCAAATCACCGACCTGCGCATCAAGCAGATCGATCTGCCGACCGACAGCCAGGTGATCAACGACGTCTACGAACGCATGCGCGCTCAGCGCAAGCAGGAAGCCAGCAAACTACGCGCCGAAGGCGAAGAGCAGGCCCTGACCATCCGCGCGCAAGCCGACCGCGAGTCCACCGTGATCGTGGCCGATGCCGAGCGCGACGCGCAGAAGCTGCGCGGCGAAGGCGATGCCGAAGCCGCCCGCATCTACGGCCAGGCCGGTTCCAAGGACCCGTCATTCTATGCCTTCTACCGCAGCCTGGAGGCGTACCGCAGTTCCATGACCGACGGCAATGGCGTGATCGTATTGGACAAGAACGCCCCGTTCCTGCAGTACCTCAAGAGCGATCGCTGACGGTCCCTCACGAGTGGTCGCCGAGGCGCTCTGCCTGAACGAAAAAACGCCCGCGTCATGTGGGCGTTTTTTATGCGCCATTGCGAGCGAGCGCACATGGGGCTGGCCTCTCATCCGCCTGCCACGCCCTCGGCACGACAACCGGCAATGTCCAGATACAATGAGCGCACCCGGGCGCGACCTGCTGTTCCCGGTAATGCCCGTCGCGCCGGGGTTCGCTCCTCTCCGTCGCGGGTGAGTGTCGGGCCGCGGATGCGGGCACACTAAAGCTCCATCCCGATGCCGCATCGCCCATGCATGATCTGCTCACCGCCCTGTGCCTGATCTTCGTCATCGAAGGCCTGCTGCTGTTTGCTGCCCCGATCGCCTGGAAGCGCATGATCGACCAGCTCTTCAGCCTGCCGATCGCCCAGGTGCGGGCCATCGGTGCGGTCACCCTGGCGCTGGCCGTCATCGGGCTGTGGATCGTGCGCCACTGACCCGCATGCGGCGTGCGGCATTGGCACTGACGTCAAGGGGGCAGGGCGGCAACGACGGTCAGGCCTGGCGGGTGCAGCCCATCCCGATCCCTGATGTATCAAGCGGCCTTTTCACGCGCGGCAGGGGTAGTGCACGTCCGCGGAAACCCGGATAATGCACAAAAGCCGGCCGGGCACGCTCCAACCAGAGCACTCCGTTCGGCTTTTTCCGTGTCAGGGCTGTCGCGCCACTGCAATGCTCCCCGATGGAGCTGCGCGCAGGGTGTCGCTGCCAACCCTGCGTCGGTCCCATCCCGCGGCCCCGATGGCCGCAGCAAAACTCAGGAGTTCACCCGTCATGGGTCAGTCAGTTGTCGTGCTCGGTGCCCAGTGGGGCGATGAAGGCAAGGGCAAGATCGTCGATCTGCTTACCGAAGAAATCGGTGCGGTCGTCCGCTTCCAGGGCGGCCATAACGCCGGCCATACGCTCGTCATCAATGGCAAGAAGACCGTCTTGCATCTGATCCCGTCCGGCATCCTGCGCGACGACGCGCTGTGCCTGATCGGCAATGGCGTGGTGATCTCCCCGGCCGCGTTGATCAAAGAGGTCAGCGAGCTGGAAGACGCCGGCGTGGAAGTGCGCTCGCGCCTGAAGATTTCCCCTGCCGCGCCGTTGATCATGCCGTACCACATCGCCCTGGATCAGGCGCGCGAAAAAGCGGCCGGCGGCAAGGCCATCGGCACCACCGGCCGTGGTATCGGCCCGGCCTATGAAGACAAGGTGGCGCGTCGCGGCATCCGCATCGCCGACCTGCATTACCCGCCGCAGCTGGAAGAGCTGCTGCGCACCGCGCTGGATTACCACAACTTCGTGCTGACCAAGTACCTGGGCGTGGAAGCGGTCGATTTCCAGAAGACCTACGACGAAGCGCTGGCCTTCGGCGACTACGTCCAGCCGATGAAGTCGGACGTGGCCGGCATCCTGCACGACCTGCGCAAGCAGGGCAAGCGCGTGCTGTTCGAAGGCGCGCAGGGCGCGTTGCTGGACATCGATCACGGCACCTATCCCTACGTCACCAGCTCCAATACCACTGTGGGCGGCGCGCTGGCCGGCACCGGTGTGGGCGCCGATGCGATCGACTACGTGTTGGGTATCGCCAAGGCGTACGCCACGCGCGTCGGCGGCGGCCCGTTCCCGACCGAGCTGGACGATGCAGTGGGCCAGGGCATCCGCGACCGCGGTGCCGAGTACGGTGCCTCCACCGGCCGCCCGCGCCGCTGCGGCTGGATGGACATCGTTGCGCTCAAGCGTGCGGTGGCCATCAACGGTATCTCCGGCCTGTGCATCACCAAGCTCGACGTGCTCGATGGCATGGAAAAGCTCAAGGTCTGCATCGCCTACGAATACCGCGGCAAGCGCACCGAATATGCACCGCTGGACGCGCAGGGTTGGGAAGAGTGCACCCCTGTGTACCTGGAATTCCCGGGCTGGACCGAGAACACCCATGGCATCACCGAGTGGGACAAGCTGCCCGTCGCGGCCCGCGCCTACCTGCGCGCGTTGGAAGAACTGGCTGGCTGCCCGATCTCGATCGTCTCCACCGGCCCGGACCG
Source organism: Xanthomonas sp. JL1 (assembly GCF_038405005.1). Classification (NCBI taxonomy): domain Bacteria; kingdom Pseudomonadati; phylum Pseudomonadota; class Gammaproteobacteria; order Lysobacterales; family Lysobacteraceae; genus Xanthomonas; species Xanthomonas sp. JL1. The sequence goes on from NZ_JBBYGR010000002.1 coordinate 8,852, forward strand.
CGACCACACCATGGTGCTGCAGGACCCGTTCGCGTGATCGGCTGATGCGTGAGTGAAGCGACAAAAGCCCTGCGAAAGCGGGGCTTTTGTGTGCGTGATGCTGTCGAGCGCTGCTTTTGCAAGCCCTATCGGTGCGGGGCGTGTTCAGCACAGCCCTGTAGCATGCCTGCGTCAGTGGGATGGCTTACCCCGGTCTGATGTACTCATGCTCCGTCGTTACCGTGGCTTCTCTTTGACGTCTGTGTCTTCGCGTCTGCAGGGCTTGCGCATGACTTTCGGCCGTGTGTGCGCATCTGCGCCGGGGCCATGCTACCGGCCGCTGCCTTTACTCCGTTTAGTTCATTACTCCTTTTAGGAATGTCATGCGCCAGATTCTGGTGATCGCTATTGCGCTGGCCTTGGTCAGCACCTCTGCCGCTGCGTCGGCTCGCGCTGTTGCCGCCGCACCGGATGCAGTCAGCGCATCCGCCCCGCAGGTCACCAGCCAGTTGCCGCGCACGGCCAAGCCTACGCACTACGCAGTGGAAATCACCCCGCACGCCGACAAGCTGACCTTCGATGGCAAGGTCGCCATCGACATCGTCGTGCTGCAAACCACCGACCGCATCGTGTTGCAGGCCGCCAATCTCAGCTTCGCGCGAAGCACGCTGGCGCAGCGCAAGGGGGGCACGCCACAGACCGCCAAGGTCAGCACCGATGAGCAGGCGCAGACCGCCACCTTCGCGTTCAACAAGCCGCTGGCGCCGGGCAACTACGTGTTGTCCATCGATTACAGCGGTGTGATCAATACGCAGGCCAACGGTTTGTTCGCGCTGGATTACGCCACGCCGCAAGGCCAGCGCCGCGCGTTATTCACCCAGTTCGAAAACTCCGATGCGCGCCGCTTCATTCCGTCGTGGGACGAGCCCAATTTCAAGGCCACGTTCGACCTGGCAGTCAATGCGCCGGCCGCGCAGATGGCGGTGAGCAATATGCCGGTTGCCTCATCCAGCAATGGGGCCGGTGGCATGAAGCGCGTGGTCTTCCAGACCACGCCCAAGATGTCCACGTATCTGTTGTTCATGAGTGTGGGCGATTTCGAGCGGACCACGCGCAAGGCCGACAACGGCACCGAGATCGGCGTGATCGCACAGAAAGGCAAAGTAGACCAGGCGCAGTTCGCACTGGATTCCGGTCGCGATGTGCTGCATGAATACAACGCCTATTTCGGCATCCCGTATCCGTTGCCGAAGCTGGACAACATCGCCGCACCCGGGCAGAGCCAGTTCTTCAGCGCGATGGAAAACTGGGGGGCGATCTTCACCTTCGAATACTCGTTGCTGCTCGACCCGGCGACGTCCAACATCAACGACAAGCAGAGCGTTTTTACCGTGGCCGCGCATGAGATTGCGCATCAGTGGTTCGGCAACCTGGTGACCATGGCGTGGTGGGACGACCTGTGGCTCAACGAAGGCTTCGCCAACTGGATGGAGGCGCGTACCACGCACAAGCTGCATCCGGAATGGGATATCGACAACACCGGCGCGGCGTTCAAGAGCCGCGCAGCGATGCGTCGCGATGCGTATGTCACCACCCACCCGGTGGTGCAGCACGTGGACACGGTGGAACAGGCCAGCCAGGCATTCGACCAGATCACCTACGACAAGGGCGAGGCGGTGATCGCCATGCTCGAAGACTATGTGGGTGCCGACAACTGGCGTAACGGCGTGCGCAGCTACATCAAGCAGCATCAATACGGCAACGCCGTCACCGATGCGTTGTGGCAGCAGATCGATGCTGTGGCACCGGGCAAGCAGTTCACCCAGGTGGCGCACGACTTCACCCTGCAACCGGGTGTGCCGTTGATCAAGGTCGGTGCCAGCTGCGCCGCCGGCACCACCACTGTGACGCTGGAACAAGGCGAATACACCGTCGATCGCCCCGACAAACAGCCGTTGCGCTGGCATGTGCCGGTGGCGGTGCGTGGTGCCGACGGCAAGCAGGTGCGTGTGCTGGTGGATGGCACTGCGCAGGTGCAGCTACCCGGCTGCGATGCCTCCATCGTGGTCAATGCCGGGCAGAAGGGCTACTTCCGCACGTTGTATGCGCCGGCGCAGTTCACCGCGCTCAGCAAGCGCTTTGACGCATTGCCGGTGGTCGATCAGTTGGGTGTGCTGATGGACACCGGCGCGCTGGCTCCGGTGGGCTTGCAGCCCGAAGCAGACCTGCTCGAGCTCACCGCCAAGGTGCCGGTCGGCGGTGCGCCGGATCTGTGGGACGTGGTCTCCAGTACGTATTCCAGTATCGATGGTCTGTTCGACGGCGAGCCCAAGGCCCAAGCCACATGGCGGCGCTTTGCGCGTGCGCGGCTTGCTCCCGAGTTCGCCACGCTGGGCTGGGACGAGCGCAAGGACGACAGTGCCCAGACCAAGCAGCTGCGGACCCACCTGCTCAGCAGCTTGAGCACCCTGGACGATGTGCAGGTGATTGCCGAGGCGCGTCGCCGTTTTGCCGCCTTCCAGACAGACCCGGCCACGTTGTCGCCGGAGCTGCGCAGCACCGTGCTCGGTATCGTCGCCCGCCATGCCGACGCGGCCACCTGGGACGCATTGCATGCCATGGCGAAGAAGGAAACCTCGTCGATGCTGCGCGATCAGTCATACGCGTTGCTGGCCTACGCAAAAGACCCTGCGCTGGCGCAGCGCGCCCTTGCGCTGGCACTCACCGACGAACCCGGTGCCACCACGGGCGCCGGCATGATCGGCGATGTTGCCCGCGAGCACCCAGAGCTGGCGTTCGACTTCGCGCTGGCGCATCGCACCCAGGTGGATACGCTGATCGACTCCACGTCACGTGCACGGTACTACCCGCATCTGGCCGCAGGATCGAGCAAGTTGGAGACCGTCGACAAGATCAAGGCGTACGCCGAAAAGTACCTGGCCCCCACTTCACGCCGCGATGCAGAAACTGCCATCAGCACGATTCAGACGCGGGTGATGCTGCGTGAGCGGCGGACGCCGCAGATTACGGCGTGGTTGAAGCGGCACAAAAGCTGACCAGTTGCGTTGAGATACAAAAAGCCCGGTATTTTCCGGGGCGAATTCAACTCCGATTCGCAACGCTGTTGAGGACCTCCTCGGTGAAGACTTCGAGGGGGCGGTCTCGACTTGCAAGCGCAACAGGTGTCAATGAAATCTGTAAGCGGTATCTGTCATAGCGCCTGCAGCGGCACGCGCTCTTCGGCGAACATCACCTGGAAGCTTTGCAGCCCCGCATGCACTCTTCATCGATCACCGCGATCACCAGTGCACAATCATGCACAGTGACGCGCAATTTTGAGCCAATGGCAAAGCCCAATTGCTCCAGCCAGCCACCACGCAGGCGCAGAGTGGGCACGCGCTGCTGGCTGTTTGGATAATAGCCGTAACCCACCGTGCACTGCTTGGTCGGGCGCACGCGTCGCGGCGGCCGCTGTGCGCGGGCAAGCTCGGCTGCATTGAGCGCTGCGATTTGTTCTGGCGTCAGCATGGGACTCATGGTTGGCTCCGATCCGCGCCCAGCCTTGCCGCCGTTGCGCTCCCCTCCCAGGTAGGCATCGTCGATCTGCACGAACCCGGACAGTCGACGCGTGGCTTCGCGCTCGGCCATGACCTGCATGATCTTGTGCTTCATCCGCCAGGCGGTCCTGTAGTTGACGGCCAGGTGACGCATCAGCTCCAGCGCAGCCATGTTGGTCTTGGTCGAGGCCAACAGGTGCAGCGCCAGCATCCAGGTGCGCAGTGGCAGCTGGGTGCCCTGGAACATCGTGCCTGCGATCCGGCTGGTCTGGTGCCGGCACGTGCTGCACGGGTAGTAGATGACGCCACCGCGCTTGAAGCGCGAGCGCGCTCGTCCCGCGCAGCACGGACAGCGAAATCCCTGGGGCCACCGCCATCTGTACAGAGCGCGGTAGCACTTGGCATCGGTGCCGTAGGACACAAAGAACTCAGGCATCGACAATCCAGCCTGGAACTGCAAAGTGTTGATGCTCATCTCGCCACCTCGTTGACGTCAGGTGACGGCACCATCAACCCCGCCTGGCGCAGATCCTGCGACTGCTGGCTGAAGGTCGGGGCTAATCAGGTACCAGCTTGAACAAACTGCGCTGCGGAACGTCGGCCAATGCATGCAGCATCGGGCGGAAGTTGCTGCGATAAACGCGTACCGCCCCGTTGTAACGCGCACGCGCCTGTTCTTCGGTCAGCCCGACATTGCCATTGCCAAGCGGCGGGTGCGAAAACACCACACTGGGCACGCCTTCGTAGTCCATCCGTGCATCCGTGCATCCGGCTCATTGCCGAACAAACGATCCATCAACTTGCGGCCCGCAGCGATTGCCACTGGCGTCAGCCCGACCTTGCCGCCTACATCGCCGATCGCATGGATATTCGGCACGTTGGTGGTCTGGCCGTCGTCCACGAGCACTTCGCCCTTGTCGCCGAGCGCAACACCCACCGTATCCAGGCCGAGCCCGGCGGTATTGGCGCGGCGGCCTGCCGCAAAGAACACCTTGTCGAAAACGTCGTTGCCCTGCTCGCGCGGATGCACGGAACGACCACGCACGCGCATCGCCCCCTGCGCATCGCGCTCCAACGCCGTGGTGGTGAAACCGAAATGCAGCCGCACGCCCAGATGACGCAGGTTGTCGGCCAACTGCAAAGTCAGTTCCGCATCGAAGCGCTCCAACAAGCGCTCGCCTTGCAAGAACAGATGCACACGACTCCCCAAGGCTTGCAGCAGACCTGCGATTTCTACGGCGATTAACCGCCGCCGATAATCGCAACCTGCTCAGGCGCATGACAGAGGTTGAAGGAATCGTCGGAGACTTCGCCATGCCCTGCGCCCTCCACGTCCGGACGCAGCGGATGTGCCCCGGTGGCGATCACGATGTGCTCGGCGGTCACCGGCACGCCGTCGCTGCCCATGATGGTGTGGCGGTCCTGCAGCACGCCGCGCTGCGGGATCAACGCCACACCATCTTCATTGAGACGGCGTCGATAGCTGGCGTGGATGTAGGCGATATACCCCTGCCGATGCGTGACCAGCGCTTGCCACGCCAGCGTCGGGCGCAACACGGCAAATCCAAGCGCACCCGCCAGCTCGATCTTGCCAGCCAGATCGCCTTTTTCGGCACGCAGCCGAGATTGACGCAGGTGCCGCCCAATTCGTTGGGCTCCATGATCGCGACGCGCGCGCCATGTTTTGCTGCGCGAAATCCTGCAGCAAGGCCGCCGGAACCGCCGCCCAGAATCACCACGTCGTAGTCGTAACGCGCACTCATGCGAATCGCTCCGCCCGGTAAGGATGCGGGTCCAGCGCAGGTGCGCGGCCCGTGATCAGGTCGGCCATCAATTGTCCGCTTGCAGTGCTCATGCTGATGCCGAGCATGCCATGCCCGGCTGCGAGCCAGACGTGAGGATGGCCCGGCACTGCGCCCAACACCGGCACATCGTCCCAGGTCATCGGCCGCCATCCGTACCAGCGTTCGATCACTGCAGGACCGCAAGGCGCATGCAGGTACTCGGCCGCTGCACGTTCCAATGCAGCCAGACGCGTGGCATTGAGCTGCGTATCGCGCCCGGAAAATTCCATCGTGCTGCCGATGCGCAGGCGGTCGCGCCACGGCACCACGAACACCCAGCGATCCTTCAGCACCACTGGGCGATGCGGCATCACCTGTGGCGCGCTGTAGGTGATCGAATAGCCTTTGCCAGCCTGCACCGGCAAGCGCAGACCAAACTGCGCCGCCAGCACCGGCGACCATGGTCCGGTCGCAATGACCACCTCGCGCGCATAGCGCTTGCCGTGCTCGGTCTGCACGCAGGTTCCAGCTCCATCAGGTGTGAGTCCCTGCACACGGCAGTGCGCATCGATTTCCACGCCATGCGCGCGCAGCACTCTCACCAGCTCAGCGGTGTATTGCTCCGGGCGCAGATGCGCATCGCCAGGGAAATGGATCGCGCCGGCAATGCCATTGCGAAATGCCGGATCCTGGCGCACATAGTCCGCACCTTCGATCACCTCGGCCCGGATACCCCACTGCGCCAGCAGCGCGCACTCATCGCGGTATTGCGCAAAGCAGCGCGCATCGCCAAACACGTAATCCAGTCCGTCGTTACGAAATTCACAGTCCAGCGCATACCGCGCCACCCACTCGTCGAAGCGCTGCCGCGCATCGTGCAACAACGCCGCGCGCGCCTGCGCACTGGACTGCCAATCGCGCGCATTGCAACGCCGTGCGAAGCGCAGCAGCCAGCGCCATAAGCCGGGATCCAGACGTGGTGGGATATACAGCGGCGCATCCGGGGTGAACATCCATTTCACCGCCTGCGCAAGCATGCCGGGCGCCGCCAGCGGCGGTGCATGGCTCGGCGTGATGGTGCCGCAATTGCCGTAAGAAGTCGCTGCACCCGGCGCACCGGCATCGAGCACATGCACTTGCCGGCCCGCTTGGACAAGTGCCAGCGCGGTGGCCAGGCCAATCGCGCCCGCACCAATCACCAGAACGTCGTCGCGAACGGCGCGCATGCAGGCGCTACCCGGCGCGCTTGGCGCCGCGCCACATCGGCGGCACATGCAGATAGGTCACGCTGCGCCACGGCCATTCCATCGGTCCGAAGCGGAACCAGTGCAGCCAGCACCGGCTCAGCAGCACCTGCAGCGCAAAGAGCCCCAGCGCGAACGGCAATTGCCACACACGCGGCAACTGCTCGAAATAACCCAGCCCATAGCCGTAGAAGATGCCGGTGCACACCAACGATTGCAGCAGGTAGTTGCTCAATGCCATCCGCCCCGCTGGCGCAACCCACGCCAGACGCGGTGCCAGGCGCACCACCCATGCGGCATAGCCCAGGCACATCAGCGGCCCGGCGATCAGCGACAGCGCGAAGGCGCCGGACAGACGCATGTCCAGCCGCGCCGGATCGATCCACGGTTCCAATGCATAACTTGCCAGCATCACGCACAGCCCGAGCGGCAACACGGCATAGCGCATCGTTGCAAACAAGCGCGGGAAGCGCTCGGGCGTGGCGATCGCGCCGCTACGTACGAACCAAGTACCTAGCAGGAACATGCCGAACATGGACGGGCCATTGATGCCGAGGCCGGTCATCGCCGCCTGAAAGTCATGCCACCGCTGCACCGTCGCCTGCAGATAGGTGCCGCTGCCGAATGCGGCGCGCTGCGCCTGCACATTCGCCAGTGCCTGCTGCGCGGCATCGGCCATATCCGCTTTCCACTGCATCGCGGCGGCAGGATCGGCCTGCGCCAATTCGCCGGCCACGCCATACAGCAGGGCCAACCCAGGTGCGCACAGGTACACCAACGCGGCGAACCATGGCAGCGTGACCGTTGGCACGTTGCGCGCGCTCAGCAGCAATAACGCCAGCAGTGCATAGATCACCAGAATGTCGCCGGACCACACCAGCAAGGCATGGCCAAGGCCGATTGCCAACAGCCCCAGGGTGCGACGTAGATACAGGCCGAAGAACGCGCGCCCAGCCTGCGCGGCGCGCTGCGCCATCACCGCAAAGCCCATCCCGAACAACAACGAAAACAGCGTGTAGAACTTCCCTTGCACGAACACGTAGACCAGCGCATCGGCGATACGATCGGCACCATGCCAATGCGGATCGACCCCGGTCGTGGCCAGATCGAGCGGCCCGACGAAGGCTTCCATGTTCATCAGCAGGATGCCCAGCAGCGCCACCCCGCGCAGGACGTCCAGCACGACGATGCGCTCGGTCGCAGCAATGGGGAACAGCATGTCGCGGGATGTCATCACGGCTCAGGCAACCAGATGCGGCGGCGCGCGCCGCAGAATGCAAACGGCCCACCGAGGGGGCGGGCCGTCAGGAACAGCAATCGCACACGCTCTGCCCCATACGCGGCGAGCCGACTGGCGCGTGGGGCGTTGGCAACATCGCAGCGCCCCAAGACCGGCATGCGACAGCTGCGCACGCGCGCACCGCTGACCCGAACACCGCGCAACCGGATGCCCGCCCGATCTTAGTAGTGATGACTGCCATCGCCGTGCACATGGCCATGGTCACGCTCTTCGGCGGTGGCTTCACGCACCTCGACGATTTCCACGTCGAAATGCAGATCCTTGCCGGCCATCGGGTGATTGAGGTCCACATCGACCACGCTCATGCCGACCTTCTGCACGGTGACCGCACGCGGGCCGAAGTTGGTCTGCAGTACCACCTGGGTGCCGGGCACCAGCTTGGTGGCGCCGAAATGCTTCTTGGGCACGCGCTGGCCCAGGCCTTCGCGGTATTCGCCATAGGCGTCGGTGGCCTTGACGTCCACGCCGAAGCTCTCGCCGGCTTCCTTGTCCATCATGGCCGCTTCCAGGCCCGGGATGATGTTGCCGTGGCCGATCATGATCGCCAACGGGTCACGCTCCTTGGAGCTCTCGATCGGCTCCTGGCCGATCTCGGAAACGGTGTAGTGGAAGCGGACGACGCTGTCTTTTTCGATCTTCATGCGTAGCTCTGAATGAGGCTGCCCGGTGGCAGAGGGTGGTGGACGGCTTGTCGGCCGCCGGGTGCGCCGCCATCATGGCGACCTTCCGAACCGGCCATTATCCCGGCTCCATGCACATGACGCCAGTTTTCGCCGCTCGCCCCCGACGCGTCGCGGCCAGCCTGTTGCTGGTCCTGCTGCTCCTGGGCGGTTGTTCGTCGCAAGCGCCGGTCCGGCGTCCAGCCGCACAGCCCCCGGCAGCGCGCGTGTGGCCGCAGGTCCCACCGGCCGACCCGGCCGCCGCCAACAACATCCTGATGCGCGCGTTGGGGCTGGTGGGCACGCCGTACCGCTTCGGCGGCAATACGCCAGAGACCGGCTTCGACTGCAGCGGGCTGGTGACCTATGTGTACAAGGATGTGCTGGCACTGCCACGCACCTCGCGCGAACTGGCCGCGATCCAGGGCCCACGCATCCCGCCAGAGCGGCTTGCCACCGGCGATCTGGTGTTTTTCGGCTCCGGCGGCAGCGTGACCCACGTCGGCATTTATGTCGGTGAAGGTCGCTTCGTCCATGCCCCCACCACCGGCGGTACGGTCCGCTTGGATTTTCTTGATGGAGCTTACTGGCGCGACCACTATTCAGGTTCAAAGCGGGTTTTGCACTGAAATGTCACTTTCATCATAAGTCATAAAACGGAAATTTAACTTTTTTTGAACGTAACGATTCTTTCACCAGGGCATTATCGCGCATCCACAGCAGAACTGTGATTCCCGCGTGACGAACGACGAACAGACCACAACTGGCGCCGCACCGCTTCCGCCCCGGAAACCGCTCCGCCTGCTATGCGCCACCGCTCTCTTGATTTCAGCACTTCCCGCATTCGCGCAGACCGCCAGCAGTACGCCATCCGCTCCGCAGACGACCACGCCTGACAGCACCGTCGCCGCCGAGAAAGCCGCAACCCGCAGCCGCGCCGATGCCGCTGCCACTGCAACGCTGGCCGCCCTGCTTCCGCACCTGGCTGCAAACGACGCCATTCCGCTGATGGACCGCTCGGCAATGTTCGCCGGCGATCTCAGCCGCCTGCTTGCCAATTACGACGTGTCGCAGAGCGCAGCCAATGCTGCACAGAACGCCGTGGCCGACAGCCGCGTGCAGGTGATCCTGCAGCGCGCCATGGCCCTGCTCGGCACTCCGTATGTCTGGGGCGGCGAGTCCACCGAAGGGTTCGATTGCAGCGGCTTGGTCGGCTATGTGTTCAAGACTGCGCTCGGCATTGATCTGCCGCGCGTCTCGCGCGACATCGCCCGCGACGAATCGGCCGAACTGATCAAGGACCCAAGCGCGCTGAAGGCTGGCGACCTGGTGTTCTTCGGCAAGCGCGGTCGTATCGACCATGTCGGCCTGGTGGTCGGCGACGGCAAGTTCCTGCACGCGCCCAGCCGCGGCAAGGACGTGCGCGTGGATTCGCTGGCGAGCGGCTACTGGAGCGAGAAGTTCATCCAAGCGCGTCGGGTGCTGTAACACCCGGTTGCTTCGCCTCCGTCATGAAAGGCCGCGATGATCTCGCGGCCTTTTTTGTTGCGCGGTGCGGGGTGGCTACTTCAATGTGCACGCTGCGCGGCATGTGCTCGCGCATACCGGCTTGAGGGACAAGCGAGCCGGGCGCTACTCTGCCTTCAGCACATCGCCTGCCATCGGGCAGATGACCTACCTGCGCCGTGGCGCCGGTTACCCCGAGGTATCTGCCCTGTAATGGGCCATGGTGTCCTCGATGCCCTTGCTCAACTCCATCACCTTGAGCGCGTAGTCGGCCAGGCGTTGATCTTCCGGGGTGTCGGGCCGCCAGGACGGCACTTCGACCGGAGTGACGCCGTCCGGGTCCATCGCCACGAACACGATGATGCAATGCGTGCACAGGCGCGAATCGCCGCCCATCGGACTGCGCGCGCGTACGTCGATGGCCAAATGCATGCTGCTGCGGCCGGTGTAGACCAGCTTGGCCGACACCGCCACCAGATCGCCGATGCGCACCGGCGCCACGAACCGGATGCCGCCCACCGCCACGGTGACGCAGTAATGCCCGCTCCAACCGCTGGCCGCCGCAAAACCAACCTGGTCGATCCACTTCATCACCACGCCGCCATGCACCTTGCCGCCGAAGTTGACGTCGCTGGGCTCGGCCAGAAAACGGAATGTCAGATCACGCTGTTGGCCAATCACCGCCCGCCCTCGTCAATGGATGAGCTGGAAGTGTGCCATGTGGGTGGAGACTCGGCGTACCTGCAGCGCCCTCACCGTATCGGTCGAGGCGAGCGCGCTACGAACATCGGCAAGCGTCACCTCATACCTGTCCATCAGCCAAGATGCTGGATGCGTTGAAATGCATCGCGCGAGCCTGAGAAGCGTCGTCATCAGATCGCCTGACTCACGCTGCCCCGCATTATCAGACAACGCCAACACGCGCACTCAACTGCCAATCGCCCTGACATTGTCCCGCTTGCGCAGACGCAGCCACGGGAAATGCGGCTGCGGCAATCTGAGCGTCTTGCGCACGCGGGCGCTCCAGCGGCGCGGGTCGAACAACCACTGCACGGCAAAGCGATCGAACGTCGCGTAGGTGTGCTGGTGGTAATGCGCGGCCAGTTGCGGAACGCCCAGCTCGGTGAAATAGCGCAGGCTGCGCGCGGCACTTTCCTGGCAGCGTTGCGGCGTGGCGTAAAGCGGGCTGTCGAGAATATGCAGCTCGCCATCCTCGCGCAGTTGGGCGAGCAAGCGCACGATCAATGCGGCAGGGTCGGCGAAATACTGCACGCAGGCCGGCAGCAGGATGACGTCGAATACATCGCGTGGCAGCGCCAGGGTCTGGATGTCGGCAGCAACGAAACTCAGGCGCAGCTCGTGGCCGAAGACGCGTGCGGCCTGGACAAGTTCGGTGCTATTGACATCGATGCCGCAGACCTCGCGTTGCAGCGACTGCGCCAGCAAGTGCGATAGCCAGCCATTGCCGCAACCGAGTTAGAGGATGGCGCCTTCGCCGGCATGCGTGCCCAGGTGCTGCACCAGCAAACTGCTCAACAGCGCGCGCACGCGCCATTCCAGCGTTGCCCCAGTTTTCCGCCCGGACGCGGCAGGCTGCGCACCTGCGCATCGGTGTACAGCCGGCCCTCCTTGCGCCGGATCTCCAGGTAGTGCTGCTCGAACGGGTCGTCTGCCAAACCGCGCTGCACGAACACGCCATCGACGCTCTCTAGCCCGGGCAGTTGCTGCAGCCGTTCGCGCAGCATGGGAAATCCAGCACGCATCAAGCCGCCTCAGCGCATTGGCCTGGCGCTGTCAGCCGGCGATTCTTCCAGTCCCACATTTGGTGGAGGCGGAGTCGTAGATGCGCTTGTCGAGCAGTCCGGTTTCCTTGGCCACCAGCACCGGCACCAGCATTTGTCCGGTGACGTTGGTCATGGTGCGCATCATGTCCAGGATGCGATCGATCGCATACAGGTAGCCGATCACTTCCAGCGGCAGATTGGCGGCACTCAGCACCACCGTGGCCATGATCACCGCAGTGCCCGGCACGCCGGCCGTGCCGAAGCTGCCGAGCACCGAAGCGATCAGCACCACGAAATACTGATTGGCGGTCAATGGCACGCCGGTGTATTGCGCAATGAACACCGCGCACAAGGCGGGAAAGATTGCGCCGCAGCCATCCATCTTGATGCTGGCGCCCAGCGGTACCGCAAATGCGGCATAGTCCTTGCTGACACCCAGGTTATGCGTGATCGAACGCATCGCCACGGGCATTGCCGCGAAACTCGATGAGCTGACAAACGCCACCTGCATGCCGGGCGCGGCACCGCGGAAGAACTTCCACGGGTTGAGCCCATGTGCGAGCAACAGACTGCTATAGACGACCAGGATCTGGATCGCGCAGGCCACATACAGCGCCAGCACGAAATTGCCGAACGGCAGCAGTTTCGCAAAACCGTAGCTACCGACCAGGCTGGCAATCAGGCCGAACGTCCCGAGCGGGGTCATCTCCAGCACGAAGCGCGTGACCTGGATCATGATGTCGCTCATCTGCCCGGTGAGCTTGCGCGCCTCGGCCACACGCTCGCCGAGCTTGACCATCGCAAACCCCAGCAACCCGGCGAAGAAGATCACCGGCAGGATCGACCCACGCCCCGCCGCCAGCACCGTTGCGCCGGCCGCGTTGGTCTTGGTGCCGATGCCGGTCAATGCGTAGAACGGGTTGGACGGCACCACGTCCAGGAGTACCTGGATCGGGTTGGGCACATCGCGCGGCTTCCAGGCCGAATCCACACTCAAACTGAAATGACCGGCGCCCGGCTGCATGATCGTGCCGACAGCCAGGCCCACGCCCACCGCCAATGCCGCGGTGATGACGAACCATAAAAACGTGCGTCCACCGAGGGCGGCGACCGACTTTTGCCCGTGCAACGACGAGATCGCATTGATCACCGCGAAGAACACCAGCGGGATCGCGATCATCTTGATCAGGGTGACGTACAGATCGCCGAGTGGACCGAACCACACATCGGCTGCCGGGCCCATGGCCGCACCGATGATCGCACCCAGCGCAAAGCCGGCCACCACGCGCTGCCAGAACGGAATGCGCAACCAGGCCGCAACCAGTTTCATGTCGTCGAATCTTCCGGGGGGGAGAGTGCATGCACCATAGCCCAGGCCCGCGCCGCCCGCGAGACCACAGCTGGAACAGCGCTGTGTCATCGGTGTGACACCACCCAGCGCGGCATAATGGGCATTGATTGAGCCACGAGTTCGATGCCGATGCGTTACCGCCTGCCTGCCCTCGCCGCCCTGACCACGCTGTGCGTCGCCGCCTGCGCCTCCACCGCCGGGAGCAGCGCCTGCGCACCGGCGTCGGTCCGCGTAGAGGTGCCGCAGGTGACGCACCCGGCCGGCGAAACCCCGCAGTGGTGGTACCGCTCCGGCGCCGCCCACGCGGCCGGCAATGGCGCCATGGCCGGCAAGGCACGCAACGTGATCCTGTTCCTGGGCGATGGCATGAGCCTGACCACGGTCGCCGCCGCGCGCATCCTGGACGGCCAGCGCAAGGGCGGGCCGGGCGAAGAAAACCTGCTATCGTGGGAGCAATTCCCCGCCACTGCCTTCAGCAAGACCTACAACACCGACTCGCAGACGCCGGATTCGGCCGGCACCATGACCGCGATCACCACTGGCGTGAAGTCGCATATGGGGGCGATCGGGGTCAGCAGCGGTCACCGCAGCGATTGCGCCGACAGCTTGAACAAGGGCCTGTTGAGCTGGCTGCAGCTGGCCGACAGCGCCGGCATGGCCACCGGCATCGTCACCACCACGCGCCTGACCCATGCCACGCCAGCGGCAACCTATGCGCATTCGCCGGACCGCAACTGGGAAAACGACACCGACCTTCCCGAATCGGCGCGTGCTGCCGGTTGCCAGGACATCGCCCAGCAAGTGCTCTCCACCGCCCGCTACGGCCGTGGCCCGCAGGTGGTGTTGGGGGGAGGACGCAGCCAGTTCCAGAGCGTGCAGGAACGCGACCCGGAATACGACGACAAGATGGGCTTGCGCTTGGATGGCCGCGATCTGGTCGCCGAGTGGAAACAGGCGCACCCGCAGGGCGCCTATGTCTGGAACGAACAGCGGTTAAAGGCCGCGGCCGGCGCGCCGGCGTTGCTGGGCTTGTTCGAACCTGACCACATGCAGTTCGATCACGACCGCAACCGCACCCCGCAGGGCGAGCCCAGCATGACCGAGATGACCCGCACCGCGATCCAGTCGCTGTCGCGCGACGCCAATTGCTTCGTGCTGATGGTCGAAGGCGGTCGTATCGATCACGCCAACCACGCCGGCAACGCCTACCGCGCGCTCGATGAAACGGTGTCGCTGTCCGATGCCGTACGCGTTGCCGTGCAGACCGCGCCGCCGGACACGCTGATCATCGTCACCGCCGACCATTCGCATACGCTCAACTTCGTCGGCTACCCGTTGCGCGGGAATCAGATCCTGGGCAAGGTGCACGGTACCGACGGCGAAGAAGGCGACCGTAGCCAGCTGGCTACAGATCTGGCCGGCCAGCCCTACACCACGCTCAGCGACGCCAACGGCCCCGGTTACACCGGTGCCAGCAACGCGCAGCCGGCCGGCCCCAAGAAGTATCCGCATGAACCCAGCAGCAGCGAGCCGGCGTCCGGCCGCCCCGACCTGACCCACGTCGACACCGAAGCGCCCAGCTACATGCAGGAAGCGCTGGTGCCGACCAAATCCGAAAGCCACGGCGGCGAAGATGTCGGCATCTGGGCCACCGGCCCCGGCAGCGCCGCGTTCCGCGGCACCTTAGAGGAGAACGTGATCTACCACGTCATCGTCCAGGCGACCCCGCGCCTGCGCGCGCACCTGTGCAAGGCGGGCACCTGCGATGCCGCCGGCGTGCCGGTGGAGTTGCCCAAGCCGACCACCTTCGAGGCTGCGGTCAAGCGCTGATGCGCGCGCAGTATTGGCCGCAGGATCGCGCTTGTGCTGACCGACACCCCGCTACGGCTGCCTGCCATCCCGCCCGGCCCGGTGCTGCTGGCCTACAGCGGCGGGATGGATTCCAGCGCGCTGCTGCAGTTGCTGGCGGCAACGCCGCGCTACCGCCAAGCAGGATTGCGCGCGCTGCATGTGCATCACGGGTTGCATGCCGATGCCGACGCCTGGGCCGCGCATTGCCAGCGCAGCTGCGATGCGCTGCAGGTGCCGTTGCAGATCGTGCGGGTGCAGGTCGAGCGCGATAGCGGCCTCGGCCTGGAAGCTGCAGCACGCAACGCGCGCCATATTGCATTCGCGCACACCCTTGCCGCTGGCGAGTGGCTGACGCTGGCGCACCATCGCGACGATCAGGCTGAAACATTTCTGCTGCGTGCGCTGCGCGCCTCTGGCCCGGAAGGGCTGGCAGCGATGCGCCCGCAGCGTCCGTTCGCCGACGGCACGCTGTGGCGCCCGTTGCTGGCGCATTCCCGCGCCGATCTGCTCGCCTATGCGCTCGCGCAAGAGGTGCGCTGGATCGAAGATCCCAGCAATGCCGACCCACGCCACGACCGCAATTTCCTGCGCAGCCAGGTCTTGCCGTTGCTGCAGCAACGCTGGCCGCAAGCAGCCGATGCGTTGGCGCGCAGTGCGCAACTGAGCGCCGATGCCAGCGCATTACTGCTGCAGCAGGACATGGCGTTATTGCCAAGCGTGCGTACCGCAAGCGGCGCGCTGGATCTGCACGCGTTGCGTGCGCAGCCTATCGAGCGAAGGGCACGGCTGCTGCGCGCGTGGGTGAGCGCTGCGCATGCACCGCCGCTGCCGGCGCAAGGCGTGGCCGCACTGGAACGCGAAATCGACAATCACGCCGCAGATCGGCAGGCGTGCTTCGCGTGGCAGCAGGTGGAAGTACGCCGTTGGCGCCAGCGCCTGTTTCTACATCGCCCCGCTGCAGCCTGGCCAACAGACTGGCAAGCCGCTTGGGATGGCGCAGCGCCGTTGCAATTGCCCGATGGTGCGCAGTTGCGGTTGCTGGGCGCAACCGGCCTGCGTTTTGCGCAACCGCTGCTGGCGCGCGCGCGCCGGGGCGGCGAGCGCATCGTGTTGCCGCAGCGCACGCATGCGCATCAACTCAAACATCTGCTGCAGGCGCTGGACCTGCCGCCATGGGAACGCGCGCGCCTACCGATCCTGTGGGAAGGCACGCAGGTGCTTGCCGCCGGCGATCGCATCATTTCCGGCAGTTTGGACGCATGGTTGCAAGCAAACGCCGCAGCGCTGCAATGGTGCGCAGCTGCCGATGCGAATTGACCCGCCTGCGCGCGCGCCGCACACTTTAGCGATGGCCAAGAAGTCCTTGAACGAAACGTCCCCGGTTGCCCGCTTCGAACAGTCGCTGGAAGAACTCGAGCAACTGGTGCAGAAGATGGAAGTCGGCGATCTGAGCCTGGAGCAATCGCTCACGGCCTATGAGCGCGGCATCGGGTTGTACCGCGATTGCCAGCAGGCGCTGGAACAGGCAGAACTGCGCGTGCGCCTGTTGACCGACCCTGCCCGCCCCGAGCTTGCCCAAGCCTTCGAACCGCCGTCGCTGGACGGCTGAGGTGAGTTCGGCGCTGTTCGACCACTGGATCGCCCGTACCGAACGCAACCTGGAAGCCGGCTTGCCGAGCGCCACGTGTGCGCCGCATCGCTTGCATGCAGCGATGCGCCACGCGGTGCTGGGCGGTGGCAAGCGCATGCGTCCGCTGCTGGTCTATGCAAGCGGCGCACTGTTCGGCGCGGCTGAAGATCAGCTCGACACGCCCGCGGTGGCGGTGGAACTGATCCACACCTATTCGCTGGTGCACGACGACTTACCGGCGATGGACGACGACGCGCTGCGCCGCGGCCAGCCCACGGTGCATATCGCCTTCGACGAAGCCACCGCCATTCTCGCCGGCGATGCCTTGCAGACACGCGCCTTCGAATTACTGGCCGCTGCCTCTGCCAGCGCCGAACTGCGCGTGGGCTGGATGCAGAGTCTGGCAACGGCTGCGGGCGCGGCCGGCATGTGCGGCGGCCAGGCATTGGATATCGATGCGACCGGGCAACTGCAGCCCTTGCAGGACCTGCAACGCATGCATGCGCTCAAGACCGGCGCGTTGATCCGTGCATCGGTGCATATGGGCGCGCTCACCGGCGGCGCTGCAACGGCCGACCAGCAACGTCTGGACGAATTTGCCGACGCGCTTGGCTTGGCCTTCCAGGTGCGCGACGACATCCTGGACGTGGAATCGAGCTCGGCGCAGTTGGGCAAGACCGCTGGCAAGGACGCGGCGCAATCCAAATCCACCTACCCCGCCTTGCTCGGAATGGACGGCGCCAAGGCGAAGTTGGCCGAGCTGGCCACGCGCATGCATGACGTGCTGCAGCCCTACGGGCAACCCGGCGAGACATTGGCCAGCTTAGGCCGGTTTGCGGTGGACCGTGCGCACTAGGCGCAGTTGGCAATGCGGCTACACGCCGCAGTGAGCGGCTGCGGCCAAGACCCGAATCGATCTTCGGCGTCCAATTAGACTCCATGGCATTCCGTCTCCCGTATGGCCACATATCGGCCATGCGTGACATAACACCGGCCGCGCAGGGCACGATCTGCGCACTCCATGCGCCAGCGCACGGTCAACGCCTGCAGGGGGATTTTCCAGCCAGAGAACTTGATCACATATCGGAACTTTTCTTGCTTGCGTTTGTGTCGGCAACTGACACGCGCGAACCGCCGACAAGTGACGGACTGCATACTTTAATGCTGGATTATCGGAAAATTATACATTTCAGTAATGCTCAGAATCAAATCAAGGCCAAAAATATACCCAATGAAACGACTTGTCGCGTCTGCTTTGTTCTGCCTAGATTCGGATTGTCCGCATCCGCGGACATCCCCCGACCTGATTAGCCCTGACCCTCAGCTGGATTTTTGTTGCAGTCCTGCAAATAGCTTCGTTTTACCGATGTGTTCCATGATGTCTGATCTTGGCGCTGCTGATGCGAGGAGCCGGTGCGAAGTTCTTTCAGCCAGGACCCCATGGCGGCCTGGCATTGGGCCGGTTTAGCGATAAGCGCGGAGGTGCTGTTGCTGAAAGTCGGGGCTAATCAGGTCCCCCGATCAGTCGGAGAATCACTGGTGAAGAACGTTTTTCCCGCATCGTTTGCAGCAGGCACGCTGGCCGTTGTTGGCGTACTCGGATCGGCGCAGGCGCAGTCCGTGCGCGGCCCAGTTGCGTTGACCATCGAACTGTCGCCCGTGGCCGACCAGGCTGGCCGCCATCAAGGCAAGATCGCCGTCACCGTCACCAACAACAGCAGCCAGGTCGCACGCGTGCCGACCTATCAGCTGCCACTGAAGTCGCTGGACAACGGCATTCTGGAAGTGAGCCGCGACGGCAAGCCGGTGGACTACATCGGGCGCCTTGTCAAGCGCGGCCTGCCCAAGGCGACCGACTTCACCATCCTGCAGCCGGGCCAAAGTGCGAAGGGCGAGGTCGATCTGGCCGGCGCCTACGATCTGTCTACCAGCGGCAACTACACCATCCAGGTGCGCTCGGTGCTGCAGTACGCCTCCTTTTCCGACGGTAGCCTGATGAAGGCCGCCAACGGCGAGCCGGCCGTGGCCACCAGCACCCCGATCACCGTGTGGCTGGACGGCGCACGCCGTGGCGTGCAGCGCCAGCTCAGCGTCGGCCCGACCGCCGTGGTCAACGGCATCAACTACCTCAACTGCAGCACCACCCGCACCAGCCAGGCAGGCACTGCGGTGACTGCCGCGCGCAACTACCTCAACGCCGGCAGCACCGGTGCGCGCTACACCACCTGGTTCGGCACCTATAACGCCTTACGCTATAGCCGGGTCAGCTCCAACTTCGTCAACATCGACAACGCGCTGGACCAGAACAACGGCCAGCTGAGGATCAACTGCAGCTGCGAAGCGAATCTGGCGGATGCGTATGCGACACCTATGTCAATCCGAACCAGCCGTACGAGATCCATGTCTGCGGCGCGTTCTGGAGTGCATCGACCACCGGCACCGACTCCAAGGCCGTCACCTTGGTGCACGAGACCAGCCACTTCACCGTGGTGGCCGGCACTCAGGACCGCGTCTACGGCCAGTCCGGCGCACGCAGCCTTGCCCAAAGCAATCCGGCCCAGGCGATCACCAATGCCGACAGCCACGAGTACTTTGCCGAAAACACCCAAGCGCAGAACTGAGCGCATCATCGTCTGAAACGACAAAGGCCCGGCAGCGATGCCGGGCCTTTGTGTTTCGCACCGCGCCGATTACTTGATCAGGCGCAGCGCGAACGGATAGCGGTAGTACTCGCCGTTGTTGGCCTTGACGGCGGCAACGATGCAGAACACCTGGCTGGCAATCCAAACCAGAGTGAGCAGGAAGGCCAGCGCACCAAGCGTCACCACAGCCAAAATGACAGCCGCGATCATGGCTAGCGTCACCGTGATCTGGAAATTCAATGCTTCCTTGGCTTGATCGGTGGCAAAGGGTTGGGACGGGCTGGCGTCTTTGCTGATCAGCCAGATCACTAACGCGCCGATGAAACAACTAACGATGCCAAGCAAATGGGCAGCCAGCGCCAGGGTGCGCTCCTCCGACGGTGTGCTGGTACCGACCGGCGGCGGTGGCGGTGCGGCGTGCGATTCGAATTCGCTCATCATGTGTGCCCATGCATGGTTGTGGTGCGGCGGACTATAGCAACGATTCAGCCAGCCACCAGTGCGGAAAGACAGGGCATCTAACCGGTGACATGGCTGCAAAGCCTGCGCCACCATGCGTCGCCGTCACGCGCACAGCAGTGGCGGTATCGCGGCACCGCCATAATGCAGTGGATAGCGATAGCGCTCACCGCACGCCGCCTTTATCGCGGCACGTAAAGACAACACCATTGCTACCAGCAACGCCGGTTTCAGGATCGCCCCTAACACTATTCCGGCGCCAAAGATCACCAACGTAGGCGCCAGCAACAGCATGTCGATGTGGAAAGCCCACCGCCCAGCAGCATGGCCTGCCGGGCGTGCTCCGCAGCGAACGGCAGCGTATCCCGCATGGCCATCCATATCGCTCCGGGCAGCAGCCAAAGCAACAGCCACCACCCTGGCGCGAAGCCCATGTTGACAGCGCCCGCGACGAACAGGCCGATCCACAGCGAAAGATGCGCAACCGCCGCAAGCGTGCGCTCCTCGATGGAGGCAGGGCTGTCGGTCGTGCCGTGGCCTGTGCCCTCGTCGTGCGCGAATGGACCTTCAGGCGTTGGTTCGTTCACTCGTTGCCGGCCACGGTCATCTTGCCTACGAGCACCGAGCCAATCTTGACGTGCGAACGCGGGTCGACATCGCTGCCCACCGCTTCGATGCCGGCAAACATGTCACGCAGATTGCCGGCGATGGTCAGGCCATCGACCGGGTAGGCGATCACGCCGTTTTCGATCCAGAAACCGCCGGCGCCGCGCGAGTAATCGCCGGTGACGGGATTGACGCCATTGCCCATCAGTTCGGTGACCAGCAGGCCGCGCGACATGCCGGCAATCATCGATGCCAGATCGCCTGCGTTGGCAGTGACCTGCAGGTTATGCACGCCACCGGCATTGGCGGTGGTCTGCAGGCCCAGCTTGCGTGCCGAATAACTGCCCAGCACATAACGCTGCAGCACGCCGTCGGTGATCAATGCCGAACGCCGCGTCGCCACGCCTTCGCCATCGAATGCGGCAGAGCGCAGGCCACGGCGCAAATGCGGCAGCTCCTCGATGTTGAACCAGTCTGGAAACAGCTTGGTGCCCACGCTGTCGAGCAGGAAGCTGGCGCGGCGATACAGCGCGCCACCGGAGACCGCACCAAGCAGATGGCCGACCAGCGAGCGCGCCACGTCCGGTGCGAACAGCACCGGCAATTGGCCGGTGGGCAGCGAACGCGGCTGCAAACGCGCCAGAGTGCGCTCGGCGGCATGGCGGCCGATCGCATCCGGTGCTTCCAGATCTTCGCGCGCCAGTGCGCTGCTGTACCAGCCGTCGCGCTGCATGCCATCGCCCTGCCCGGCAATCAGCGCGCAACTGATCGAATGGTGGGTGCCGCGCTCGCGGCCGATGAACCCGTGCGAATTGGCGTACACCGACAGACTGAGCCCGGTGCTCGCCGAGGCGCCATCGGAATTGCTGATGCGCGCGTCGGCGTCGCGGCCGGCGGTTTCGCAGGCCAGCGCCAGATCCACGGCGGTGTCCGCGTCCAGCGCCCATGGGTGCCAGCTGTCCAGCTCGGGGAACTCGCGCGCCATCAGCTCCGCATCAGCCAGGCCGCTGGCGGCGTCGTCTTCGGTGAAACGGGCGATCGCGCAGGCCTGCGCCACGGTGGATTCCAGGCTGGAATCCTGCAAATCCGCAGTGCTGGCACTGCCCTTGCGCTTGCCGAAGTAGACCGTCACCGCAATGCCGCGGTCGCGGGTGGATTCGACCGTCTCCACATCGCCCAGCCGCACATTGACGTCCAGGCCGCGCTCTTCGCTGCAGCTGACTTCGGCCTGGGTGGCGCCGGCCGCGCGTGCGCGCTCAAGCAGGCGCTGCGAGATGTCGGTGAGCGCGTCCAGGCGCTGCAGGCTGTCGTCGGTGACACGGATTTCAGAGGAGAGTGCGTTCAATGCTTTATCCTTGAGAACGCGGATCCGTCCGCGAAGCCCGGCCATCCTTGGCCGGAGTGTTTGAATTCGGTGCGGAGTGTTCCGCCGACGCCCGGTCGTTCAAGGCCGGAGATGTTTATCAACCAAGTTTCGGGATGTAGGGGCAATGCGCGGACGCGATGAAGACACCGGTGAATTTCGCGGCGCCAGCCGTAGCCAGCAGCGGCGCGAAGCGCTGGAGATTTTCGACCTGGGCGAGAAGCTGGTCGCGCTGACCCCGGCGCAGCTGGCCAAGTTGCCGGTGCCCGAGTCGCTGATCCAGCATATCGAAGAGAGCAAGCGCATCACCTCGCATATCGCGCACAAGCGGCAACTGGCGTTTCTGGCCAAGCACATGCGCCGCGAGGACGACGAGACCCTGGCAGCGATCCGCGACGCGCTGGACGCCAACAGCGACACCGCGCGCCGCGAAGTGGCGGCGATCCACCGGGTCGAGCGCTGGCGCGAACGCCTGCTCGCCGACGGCGACGTGGCGCTGGCCGAACTGCTGGAAGCCTACCCGGCCGCCGACCGCCAGCAACTGCGTCAGCTGGTGCGTAACGCAATCCACGAACGCGCCAAGAACAAGCCCCCGCGCGCCTACCGCGAACTGTTCCAGGTGCTGCGCGACCTGTCTCAAGAGCAGGGATTGGAGAGTGGTGATTCGGGATTGGAAGACGGCGAATCGGCGTTGGAAGACGACGAGTAAGGCGTCGCGGAAGCAGCGACACAGCAGCCCGGCAGTGATCGCCGACCGGCCCGACCTCCACCGCCAATTCCTACCGCGACGCGTCGAGGTCGATGTGCCGCAGGCGCCAGACACACGGCAACGAACTCCCGCTGCGACGACCTCCAAATCCCGATGCCGCAAGCACATTGGGACCGCTGCATCGCAAAAGCCAGAAACCCCGCTCTGCGCTCCTGCCATTGCGAATCCCAAATCCCGATTCCCGAATCCCCGCATCTCAGGCCTGCGTTCCGCCAACGGTAATGCCGTCGATCAACAGCGACGGCTGGCCGACGCCAACCGGCACGCTCTGCCCGTCCTTGCCGCACACGCCCACGCCTTCGTCCAAGGCCAGGTCGTTGCCGATCATCCGCACCTTCTGCATGGTCTCCGGGCCGTTGCCGATCAACGTGGCGCCCTTGACCGGCGCGGTGACCTGGCCGTCTTCGATCAGGTAGGCCTCGGTGGCCGAGAACACGTACTTGCCGCTGGTGATATCGACCTGGCCGCCGCCGAAGTTCACCGCGTAGATGCCCTTCTTGACCGCGCGGATCATCTCTTCCGGGTGGTGCTGGCCGGCGCGCATGTAGGTATTGGTCATGCGCGGCATGGTCAGGTGCGCGAACGATTCGCGGCGACCGTTGCCGGTGGGCGCCACGCCCATCAGGCGCGCGTTGTGGGTGTCCTGCATGTAGCCCACCAGCACGCCGTCTTCGATCAGCGTGGTGCACTGGCTGGGTGTGCCTTCGTCGTCGATGTTGAGCGAGCCACGACGGCCGTCCAGGGTGCCGTCATCGACGATGGTCACGCCCGGCGATGCCACGCGCTCGCCCATGCGTCCGGCGTAGACGCTGGTGCCCTTGCGATTGAAGTCGCCTTCCAGACCATGGCCCACCGCCTCGTGCAACAGCACGCCGGGCCAGCCCGGGCCGAGCACCACCGGCATCACGCCGGCCGGCGCGGGGATCGCGTCCAGATTCACCAACGCCTGGCGCAGCGCTTCGCGCGCGAAACCTTCCGGGCGGCCGTCGGCAAACAGTTCGGCATAGCCATAGCGTCCGCCGCCGCCGGAATAGCCGGATTCGCGGCGGCCGCCCTGTTCGACGATCACCTGCACGTTCAAGCGCACCAGCGGGCGCACGTCGGCCGCCAGCACGCCGTCGCTGCGGGCGATCAGTACCGTGTCCACGCCGCCGGACAGGCTCACCATCACCTGTTTGACTCGCGGGTCGGCAGCGCGCAGAAACTGGTCGATCCGGCGCAGCAGGTCCACCTTGGTGGCGCTGTCCATGTCGTCGACCGGATCGGTGGCTGGATACAGCGCGCGGCCACTGCCGCGCACCAGCGAACGGGTGGATTGCGCCCCGCCCTCACGCGAGATCGCGCGCGCGGAGTGCGCCGCTTCGAGTAGCGCATCGCGGTGGATGTCGTCGGAATAGGCGAAGCCGGTTTTCTCGCCGGCGATCGCGCGCACGCCGACGCCTTGCTCGATGGAATGCGTCCCGTCCTTGACGATGCCGTCTTCCACGCTCCAGCTCTCGCGCCGCGAATGCTGGAAATACA
Organism: Xanthomonas sp. JL1; assembly: GCF_038405005.1. NCBI lineage: Bacteria > Pseudomonadati > Pseudomonadota > Gammaproteobacteria > Lysobacterales > Lysobacteraceae > Xanthomonas > Xanthomonas sp. JL1. Next base: position 32,857 of record NZ_JBBYGR010000002.1, read on the forward strand.
GATCGCCGAAGTCGATGCCCGGCCCCAGCAGGGCGCCGAAGGTGCGGTCGAGATGGCCGGCATCCAGGCCGGAAGGAAGCAGCAGCCGGGTTTCGGCCAAAGTGAGAGCGTTATCGGTCATGTGGTCAGGATGGGGCCCGCGCGCCGGGGAGACAAGTCGTTCCGCTGAACATGCGCGCAGCTATCATCGCTGGCCCGTTCTTCACCGATCGCCCGCACATGAAGCTCATCGCCCACGTTCTGGACGGCCACACGCTGGACATCCGCCCTGCCCCGCATGAGCGCGCGTGGATGGACGCCACCGACCAACGCTACGCGTATCGCTGCCTGCCGCTGGCGATCGCCAATGCGCATGGCTGGAAGCTGCTGTGCCAGTCCGGTTTCGAGGCCAGCTGGGACGGCAGCGATGCGCTGGCAGCGATCACCATCACTGCCGACGCAGACACGCATGCACCGGCGATCAGCCACTTCGGCTATGGCGTGCTGACCTTTCATGTGCCCTGCCTGTTCCGCACCGACACCGGCGTCGATCTATTCGTGACCGGGCCGTTGAACCAGCCCAAAGACGGCATCGGCGCACTAATTCCACTGTGTTACAAATAATCGTATCTTTGTGCCACTATTGGAAGACCTTCAGGCCGCGTGGGAGAGCTGTGTTGAATAGGTCACTGGAAGTGCGTTTTGAACAGTACGGGGAAGT
>NZ_JBBYGR010000002.1:33580-33672 GCF_038405005.1 Xanthomonas sp. JL1
GGATCGCAAACAGCCCGCACACTGGTACCTGAAGGGGTTGCTACTGCCTGGAGGGCGCAAGAGCGTGGAGCCCATGGCCGCGCGGGTGCACC
>NZ_JBBYGR010000003.1:0-33756 GCF_038405005.1 Xanthomonas sp. JL1
GGCATCGTCGCCTGGGCGCAGACCCGTCAGACCAACGGCTTCCTTGAAGCCATCAATGGCCTGTTCCAGTCCGCCAAGCGCAGAGCTCGCGGCTTCAAACGCCTGTCCACCATCAAGACCGTCATCTTCCTGATTGCCGGCAAGCTGGACTTCCAAACGTTCAACCCGCATGCCCGGCAACCCACTTGAAATTCAAGAGAGCCGAAATGGTTGAGCATCAGATAGGCGGCGCCGGCGTTGGCCGCGATGTCCAGACGCCTCAGCCGCAATGCCTGGCTGCGAACCCGGCGTGGTCCAAGCATATGCGCGCCTTCCAACGACAGGATGGAATGCCACGGCGAGAGCCAGCTGCTATCCGCCCATATTTGCAGGTTCATTGGCACCCCGCTCCCAGACCGGCGGATTACCGCTGCGCGCGTCTTGATCGACAGACGCGCTGCCATGCGCCGTGATTGGTCCCCACACCTGAATCGGGACACCTCAACACCGCAACCAACCGCGGTTGCGATTCCCGGTTGATCATCGGTCCTCAGCGCGGCGCGCGCATGTAGTAGCTGATACGTCCGTGATTGGACACGACGCGCCAGCGCACTGACGCGGCCCCCATCGGTTACATCCGCGAACGGAAGCGTCGCGCAACTTCGCTGACCACTGCGATGACGGCGGTCAGAGTGACCATCGACAGGAACTGCGCGCGCGTGTCGGCCGAATAGGCCAACAATCCGAAGATCACCGCCAGGATCGCCAGCGCCAGCACCGTCAGAAACGGAAAGCCGCGCATGCGGAACGGCAACGCGAGACCGGCGCGGTCGGCGCGGGCGCGCAAGATCAGTTGCGACACCAGCGAGATCGTCCACACCAGCAGGCAGGTGGCGCCGACGATGTTGAGCAGCATCGGCAACACCTTGTTCGGATACAGCAACTCCAACGCGGCGGCAGCGAAGCCGAACAACACACTGGCGATCACCGCCACCAGCGGCACCTGCTCGCTACTGGTCCTGGCCAGCACCCGCGGCGCTTCGCCGCGCTGTGCCAGCGAGAAGATCATCCGCGATGCGCCATACAGATTGGCATTGAGCGCCGACAGCAGCGCCACCACCGCCACCAGGGTGATTGCCGTGGCGGCACCGGGAATGCGTGCCACTTGCAGCACGGCAGCGAACGGCGAGCTGAGCGCCGTGCTGGTCCACGGCACCACCGCCACGATCACGCTGATCGAACCGATATAGAACACCAGGATGCGCCCGGCCACGGTGCGGATGGTACGCGCCAGGCTGCGGCCCGGGTCGGCGGTTTCCGCTGCGGCCACCGCCACGATCTCGGTGCCGCCGAAAGCGAACACCACCACCAGCAACGCCGAGCCGATACCGGCCAGCCCCTTCGGCGCAAACCCGCCGTTCTGGGTGAAATTGGACAGCCCCGGTGAAGTGACACCAGGCAACCAGCCGGCCAGCAAGGCAATGCCGATCAGCAAAAACACCACGATCGCCAGGACCTTGAGAATGGCGAACCAGAATTCGAACTCGCCGAAGTTGCGCACGCCGAGCAGATTGATCGCAGTGAACGTGGCCATGAACAGCAACGCCAGCAGCGGCACCGGCAACGCCGGCCAGACCGTCGCCAGCAGCCCAGCCGCACCGACTGCTTCGGCCGCGATCACCACCACGATCTGCAGCCACCACAACCAGCCCACTGTTGCCCCGGCGGTCGGACCCATCGCATCGGCCGCGTAGACCGAGAATGCGCCGCTGGTCGGCTTGGCGGCCGCCATCTCGCCCAGCGCGTTCATCACGATGATCACCAGGCCACCGGCGATCAGGTAGGACACCAGCGCGGCCGGCCCGGCCGCATGGATGCCCACGCCCGAACCCAGAAACAGCCCGGCGCCGATCGCCGTGCCCAGCCCCATCATCATCAATTGCCGCGGCTTCAGCGCATGACGCAGTACAGGTGCGGCGGACGCAGCGGTCTCAGCAACGGGGTCGGTCGGAAGCGGCATGGACAGGCTTGAATGACGTGAATCGCGCCACGATACCGCGTCGCGGCGCCTGCCGCGCCTCTTGACGCCAGCCTGGAGAAGGAGTGGCCAAGAGCGGCTAACAAAACGTCGCGAGCTGTCGTCAGATGAGCGCGAACGACGCTGAGGAACCGGAGCGTACGCGTGGTACATGCCGATTCCGACCACCGGCCGCGCCCGCTTGGCGGTGAGCGCAGTCGTTTTGTTAGCCGCTCTCAGCCGCGCAACGATCGCAATCGTGGCTGTGATGTCTCCGCATACTGATCGCAACTGCGGGTATGGGCCGCAACTGCGCAGGCATGGCGACCGCAACTGCTACAACACGGTATGCAAGTACGCGTTGCAACAGCTGCATCGACTGCTGCGGGAGTGCGCTGTCCGGCTGTCACTGGCAAGGCCGCTTGCGACTCTGACGCAACGCATCAGAGCGCTCACGCGCCGACTGCCGCAAACCGATGGTTACTCCCAGAGTGCGGAATACGCGTTTGCTACTGGCACATCACTGGGCACCAACTGCGCGCTTGAAGGTGGTCCGCGTCGACGCTCGAACTTGCATTACCGGAAATGGGCTGAACGCATGCGCCGATAGAAGCCCATGACACTGCAATTCTGCCCACCGCCTGTGTCCAACGCGCGAATTGATGACCTCTGCCCAAAGGGACATCGTCGCGGCAGGCACGGATACGCAAAGCGGCATGTCGGCTCGCCAGCTATAGCCGCACCCGCACCTGGCTCACTCAAACAGCGCGATTGGCCAGCGCCGACGAACGCACCATCTGCCTACCGGGCCGCGGCGTCTGATCGTCCAGGAAGTTGCCGACCAGGCGCATGCAGGCAACGCGTTCTTCCACGTGCGGCATATGGCTAGAGTTGGCGAACACATGCCAGCGCGCATCCGGAATCAACCGCGCATACGGCTCGACGGTTTCCGGCGTGGCTTCGTCGTACTTGCCCGAGAGCACCAGCGTGGGTGCGGTGATGCAATGCAGGCGTTCGATGATGCTCCAGTTGCGCAAACTGCCCACCACGTGGAATTCGGTCGGCCCGTTCATGGCGTGATACACGGTCGGGTCGGCATCGACGGCGGCGAACGTGCGCGCCACCTCGGCAGGCCATGGCAACAAGCGACAGACGTGCTGCGCGTAGAACACCTGGCTGGCGGCGCGGTAGGCCGGGTGGTCCAGCGTACCGGCAGCTTCATGCGCATCCAGCGCAGCCTGGATGTCGTCGGGCAAACGCGCACGTAGACGTAATGCAGCGGCCCGCCACAAGCCCATCGACGCTGGCGAATTGGCGATCACCAGCGCGCGCAGGCCGGCTGGACGGCGCACGGCATGCTCGGCCGCCAGCATTCCGCCCCAGGATTGGCCCAGCAAGGCGTACTGCGACAGCGCGAGATGGGCGATCAGCGTCTGCAGCTCGTCCAGAAAGAGCCCGACCGTCCAGAAAGCTGGATCGGCATTGGGCAGATGGGTCGAGTTGCCGTTGCCGAGCTGGTCGTAATGAATGACCGCACGGCCGCTGGCCGCCAGATCCTTGAAGCTGTCCAGGTAGTCATGGGTGCAGCCGGGGCCGCCATGCAGCACCAGCAACGGGCAGGCGTCCGCGCGCAGGTCGCCGGTAATGCGGTACCAGGTGCGATAGCCGCGGAATTCGACGTGCCCTTCGGTGCACTGCATGACCTGCGCCTGCCTGCGGCAATGATGTGCCCCGAGCCTAGCGAGCGGGCCGACTGGCGTTAACTGGCAAATCTCACAGGTTTGAATGCGCTCGGATGCCGGTTGCGGCGGAGATGGCGCGACTCGACATCGCTTTTGATCGACGTCCTCGCTGCAAATCAACGCATCTATCGCGTCTGGTGAAGCCGCCGTACTCGGCTCGGCTGAAACCGCGGGATGAGCGCTGGCCAACGGAGGCAGCAACGCCAAGCAAGCGCATCACGCGCGTCCTCCGCCATGTCAAACCCGGTACGCAGGCATGCTCAGGGAATAATTATGGCTCCAGCAACCGATAGTGCATACCACGCACCACCGCTTCCACGCGGTTACGTGCCCCCAGTTTGCGGGCAGCCGAATTCAGATGCAGGTTCACCGTGGCGGTGGAGCGGTTGAGCGCCGCGGCGATACGTTTGGAGGTCAGGCCTTTGGCCGAATACTGCAGGCATTCGCGCTCGCGACGGGTCAATGGAATGTGGTGGCAGCGGCGTTCCTGCGGGTCCAGCAATTCCTGCGCACGCGCCTGGAAAGCATGTGCCAGCAGCAAGAAGGGCAATAACTGCGACTCGGCCAGACGCAGCGCTTCCGCAGCCACGGCATCAATCGCAGCGCTAAAGGTGGCGAACGCGCCACCGGGCAGATGCAGCGGCACGGTGACACCGGTACCCATGCCGCTATCGCACAAGTAACGCGTGACTTGCCGGTGCTGTCCACCCACATATTCCACCCCAGCGCAATCGCCGTCGGTGCGGTACGACCATACGAACGGGGTGTTACGTCGCGTTGCACGCTGCTGAACGGGGTCATGTTGGTAGTACCCGTGCTCGCACCAGACATGCTGCATATCGCCTGGCGCATTGCGCTGCATGAACACCGTTGGCGTGATCAGCGCGCCCTCCATGCTCAGCGGCACCGGTGCGTAGTCGTAGACCAACGACTGGAAGCCGAGCGCACAGACATCGCGAAACACCCGATCCAGGCAGCTATTAACCGTTTGCGACGCCTGCAGATCGCGGCCCAGGCTGGCTAGAATTTCGAACATGGTGATTCCTCGGTACCGGTGGTTGCCCACAAGCGACAACCAGCAGGGAAAACCTAGCACTTTTGCCAATGGATGGGTGTGTGGGCCACATTATCGGCACAATGCCGGTCACATGACTGCAGCGCAGAACGGGCGTTCAGGTCCCTTCAGCATCTGCGCTGCGCGTCGGCATCCCTTTCCCCGGACACCTGCATGACCGACACACCACGCCGCGACGATGCGGCCACGCTGGAACGCTTCGGCTACGCACAAGAGCTCAAGCGGCAGCTCACGCTCAAGGATCTGTTGATCTACGGGCTGGTGTCCATGGTGCCGACGGCGCCGTTCTCGATCTTCGGCGGCGTCTTCGACATCAGCGCCGGAATGGTGCCGCTGACCTATCTGGTCGGCTTCGTGGCGATGCTGTTCACCGCGCTGAGCTACCAGCAGATGTCGCAGGCATTTCCGGTGGCTGGCTCGGTGTATGCCTACGTCGGGCGCGGGCTGAACAGCGGCATGGGCTTTCTGGCTGGTTGGGCGATTCTGCTCGACTATCTGCTGGTACCGACGCTGCTGTATGTGGTCGGCGCCAACGCGATGTACAACGTGGTGCCGGCAGTGCCGCAGCCGGCGTGGATCGGGTTCTTCGTCGTGCTCAACACGGTGGTCAACCTACGCGGTATCGAAACCACCGCACGTGCCAATCGCTTTTTTCTGCTTGGCCAGTTGGTGGTATTGGCGGTATTCCTGGTGCTGGCGACGTTGGCGATCCAGCGCGGCGTCAATGGCGCGCACTGGAGTTGGCGCCCCATCTATGACCCGCAAGCGTTTTCCCCACACGTGATCTTCAGCGCATTGTCGGTGGCGGTGGTGTCGTTCCTCGGCTTCGATGCGATCTCCACCTTGTCCGAAGAGGCGCGCGGCGGCAACCGTGTGGTGGGGCGTGCCACCTTGCTCGCGTTGCTGATCGTGGCAGGCGTATTCGTCTTGCAAACCTGGCTGGCGGCATTGCTGCAACCCACCCTGCAGCGCTACCCCAGTGCGCAAGCATCCAACGATGCGTTCTTCGAGATCGGGCGATTGATCGCCGGGCCATGGCTGCAGATCGTCATTGCGCTCACGGTCGCCATCAGCGCGGCAATCGCCAATTCGCTGGTGGCACAAGCGGCCACATCGCGCCTGTTGTTCGCCATGGCGCGCGACCGCCAGTTGCCGGCCTTCCTGCGCTACATCCACCCGCGTACCGCCGTGCCGCAGCGTGCGATCTTGCTGGTGGCGGGGCTAAGCATCGTACTGGGCGAAGTCTTCGTCGGCCAAATTGCCTTGCTGTCGTCGCTGTGCAACGTCGGCGCACTGACTGCCTTCGTGCTGCTGCATATCGCAGTGCTATGGCACTTCCGCGCCCAGGGCCGGCGCGTGCTGCATGGCCTGGCACCGTTGATCGGCATCGTCATCCTTGCCTACGTATTACTCAATGCCGACACGCATGCGCAACTGGGTGGCACCGCGTGGATGGTGGTGGGACTGACGGTACTGGCGTTTCTGAAACTCAGCGGACGTTCTACCGAATTTCGCGCCAGCGACGCAGTGGAATAGCCGTGTCGGCTGCGCTGCCATGTTTGCGGCTAGCCACGCATTGCGTTACTCACAATCGCATTGCAGCGCGCTGCAAGCGCTATCAGATGCTGGAAACGCGATGCCGCAGAGGCGATCTGCAAGCTGCCGATGATACATCCCGCATCCGCTGAGCGTGTCAAGCGGGGATGCACGTTGCGATATTGCAGCGCACGCATTCGTCGCCATCGCCTCCATCGCTGTGCCCGCACGTGATACCGACTTACGAAGCAAGGCGCAGGACGCAACGCATCAATGCGCGAAAATTCAATGCGCGAAAATACGAATATATTGACGCCGACTACGTATTCACGAACGAGATTTTCAGCACACATTCAGCTCTAGACTTACGCTACTCTCGATCGGCGCTGACGTTGGCGCTCGCTTGTTGCAGCCCCTGCTGCAGCCTGCCGATCCCTGACGAGAAGGACCATCCATGAGTCACAAGAACGCGATGTACCTGGCGCTGTTTTCCGCTATTTCCGGCACTGCAATGGCAGCTCCGCCCACCGAGATGGATGCAGCGCCGGTGACCGCCGCGCCGCAGGCCGCCAGACTCGGTGCGGCCACGTTGCAGTCGGCAAGTTTGCGTGGTGGCATCCTGCCCACGCGCGTGGTGCAACTCGCCGCGCCCACCAGCACCGAGATGAGCCATGTGCGTGAGCGCCGCATTGCGCAGGTCAAGCATGGGCAGCCGTTGCAGATCGGTTTCTCGCGTGCAGTGACGCAGCCGCTGGTGAACCTGTCCAAGCTCGATTGGCAGATGGCCGCCGATGGTTCACGCGTCGCCAGCTTGAAAGTCAGCTCCGCACAGGCGGCATCGCTGCGTGCATCGCTGGTCTTGCGTGGCGTCGGCGCAACGCCTGGCGACCCATCCAAGGTGACGCTGCGCTTCGCCGGCAACGACGGTCGCGTGTTCGCGCAATCCGGTGCCAGCTTTACGACCAGCGGCAACGACATCGGTTGGTCGCCAACGGTGAGCGGCGAGGATCTGTTGATTGAACTGTCGCTGCCAGCAGGCCTGTACCCGGAGAATTTCAGCCTCAGCATTCCGCAGCTGTCGCATCTGGACATCAGCCCCACCGCCAGTCGGCGCGACATGATGACAATCGCCACCGGCGAGAGCGGTTCCTGTGAGAACGACATCGTCTGCCGTGCCAACCCCACAAGCGGCTTCACCAATGCTGCAAATGCGGTGGCGCGCATTCTATTCACCACCAGCGAAGGCACGTTCGTGTGCACCGGCACGCTGCTCAACAACAGCAATTCGCCCAAGCGCCATCTGTTCTGGACCGCAGCGCATTGCATCAGCACGCAAACCGTGGCCGAAACGCTGCAGACGTATTGGTTCTACGATGCCGCCAAATGCAATGGCAAAACGGCCAGTTTGCAGGCAACCACGTTGACGGGTGGCGCGTTTCTGCGGCATGCCAACACCAGGCGCGATACCGCATTGCTGGAGCTGAAAACCGCACCACCAAGCGGCGCGTTCTATGCAGCATGGAACAGCGCGGCGATCGGTTCCACCAGCACCTCGATTGTCGGCATCCATCACCCAGCTGGCGACGTCAAGAAGTATTCGCTGGGAACGGTCACTGCGCTGAGCAGCTCCATCGATGGCAAGAAGCCGCTTTATCGCGTGGTCTGGAGCGACGGCACCACCGAAGGCGGCTCATCCGGCTCCGGCCTGTTCACCGTCGCTAGCGATGGCGCCTACCAGCTGCGCGGCAGCCTATACGGCGGCTTTGCGCAATGCACCGCGCAGACGGCTCCGGATTACTACTCGCGCTTCTCGGACGTGTATTCCACCATTTCCACCTACTTCGGCCAGTAAGCGGCCAAGCCGCGTGGCAGGCGATCTTACGCCTGCCACGCTCGATAGCGCTTCGCTCCGCAATCGCAGTGCCGAGCGAGGCGCTTTGGGTTCAGCCATCGGTGCTTGTGTTGATCGCTGGGATGCAACGCGCGCGCATCCGCCGCTTTTGATGCCGACACCTCACGACCACTTTCTCACGACAACGCCGTGATTCGCTGACGTGGGGGCGATCCGTAGCTGTTTTTTGCAGCCTCGCGCAACCAGTTAGCGGGCGCTGTTGCGCGCGCCATGCGTGTGCAGATTCCAGGTGTGGAGCCCGGGCAACACCTGATTGGCCTCGACTGCACTATGGCCTTGAAGACGCAGCAATCGCCACACCCAGGCAGCAAAGATCTTCTTGCCACAGCACAACGGCGCGCCATGCAATACCGCCGGCAAGCTCGACGCCATCACCGCCCAACACCCACATATTCAGGGCGACGGTCGCCGCTGAAGTCGCCCCGCTCTACCCTGCGCAAACCTGGGCGGCGCCAGGTACGATGATGCAGACATGTCCGGTCTCCTTTACCAACAGCCGCTCATGCATCGCCTACACACCGCACTGTTCGTCATCACCCTTACGTCCATGACGCTGCAGACCGCGGCCCTGGCAGCTGGCAAGCCGGCCGATCGCGAGGGCATCACGGCCTACGCGCTGCAGCGCTGCCTGGACAACAACTACACGCGTAGCGGCAAGTACGCGCCCGATCAGTTGCGCGACCGCTCGTATCTGCTGATCAGCCATGCGACGGATATCACCAAGGCCGGCGCTACCGATCGCCTGCATCGCTTTGTCGACGCCAACACGGCGGGTTTGGACAAGAGCGAAGTCCCGATGAAGTACGAAGCGCGCCGCGGCCCGTTCAATCGCATCTTCGCGCACTGCATGGCGTTCTATCGTTCGCCGGCGTCGAATCAATTCATTGCACGCGCGTTCTGAGCTTGGCGGCAGGAGCGGAAAAAAATAGCGCCTGGAGTGCTGTTTCGGATCGCTGCCAGCGACGCTTGCCGTATTGTGTATACAGCACGCAGAAGTGCATCGGCACTTAGAGCAGCTCACACACGCGCATCGACAGGAGCCGCAATGACCGCATTCCAGCCATCCCGCTCCCGCCGCGCGCTGCTGCGCACTGCACTAACTGCAAGTGCGCTGACGGCGTTGGGGCAGCTTGGTGCTGCGCCGTCGTCCACACGACACGCGCCTGCCAAGCCCGACCCCGCGCCGGCAGCATCTTTCCCGGCCAAGGGCAGCGTCCTGGTGCTGCTGGGTACCAAGGGTGGCCCGACGCCTTCGGCCTTGCGGGCGGCGGCGGCCAATGCGCTAGTGATCGACGGGCAGCCGTATCTCATCGATTGCGGCAACGGCGTGGCGCAGCAATTGGCCAAGGCCGGCATCCGCCTGCCGATGCTGCGCGATATCTTCCTGACCCATCACCACTCGGACCACAACGCCGATCTGCTCAACGTGGTGTGGCTGGCCTGGGCCAGTGGCCTGCACACGGCAGTGCATCTCTACGGCCCACCCGGCATCGCCAGGATGGTGGATGCATTTGTAGAGATGAATGCCATCGACATCGAGGCACGCATCCGTGAGGAAGGCCGGCCGCCGTTCAAAGCACGCATTCATGTGCACGAGTTCGACCAGCCTGGCACTGTGCTGACAAACGATCAGGTCACCGTGACCGCCACGCTGGTGGACCATTACACGCTCAGGCCGGCATTTGCGTACCGGTTCGAAGCGCGCGACCGCAGCGTGGTGTTCTCCGGCGATACGCGCTACCTGCCCGCGCTGGCCGAGTTCGCAAAGGACACCGACATCCTGGTGCACGAGGTGATGTATCTACCCGCGCTGCAGAAGATGCTTCAGACCAACGACAACGCGCCCACGTTGCTGGACCATTTGCTCAAAAGCCATTCCACCAGCGAAGAGGTCGGCAAAATTGCGGCTGCGGCGAAGGCGAAGATGCTCGTACTCAATCACTTCGTCCCTGGTGGCGATGCGTCCATCACCGATGCGATGTGGAGCGAAGGCGCGCGCACGCATTACGCCGGGCCGATCGTGGTGGGCAAGGATTTGATGCGACTGTAGCGCAGGCACGCGTCGCACGCGCCCAAAGTGCTCGGCGCTAGGCCGGCACCGGGCTGCGCATCCCCCACACCTGTGCGCCCGCCTTGCAATAGCGCTCGATAAAGGCGTGCTGCGACGGCATCTGCTGCACGGCATGCTGGATCGGCTGGGCGATGCCGTCGAGCAGGCGGCGCAGGTCGTGGTCGGAAAATGCGCGCGTCAGCGGGTGATGCTGCTCGGGTTCGATGCCCTGCCCCATCAGCACGTGGGTCCAGGAATCGACACGGAACAATTCGTCCGCGCCTTGCCAGGCGTGCGCGCGTTCGCGCCAGGCACGCAGGCGCAGCGCGAGCGATTCGGGCAGTTCCATTGCGCGGCATTGCTGCCACAACGGTTCGTTTCGCTGAGTGGCGTGGTAATGCAAGATGACGAAGTCGCGCACGTGCTCCATTTCGGCGCGGCTGACGTCATTGAACAGCTGCACCTGCGACGGCGCGATGCCCTCACCCGGAAACAGCGCCAACAGCCGCACCACCGCAGAGATGGTGAGATGGATGCTGGTGGATTCCAGCGGCTCGATAAAGCCGCTGGCCAGACCAAGCGAGACCACGTTCTTGTTCCAGGCCTTGCGCCGGCGGCCGGTGCGGAACGGCACCATCCAGGGATCTTTCACTGCAGGCGCGGCGACATCGTGCAACAACTTGGCGTGCGCTTGGTCATCGGACAGGTGCTTGCTCGAAAACACCAGGCCGTTGCCGACGCGATGCTGCAACGGAATATGCCAACGCCAGCCGGCTTCGTGTGCGATGGCGCGGGTATACGGCACCGGCGGGCCGACGGCTTCGGTCTGCACCGCCACCGCACGGTCGCACGGCAGCCAATGGCTCCAGTCTTCATAGCCGGTATGCAGCGTCTGCTCGATCAGCAAGCCGCGGAAGCCGCTGCAGTCGATAAACAGATCGCCTTCGATCACGTGCCCGTCTTCCAGCACCACGCTGGCGACATCGCCGCTGTGCGGCTGCACGGTCACCTGCTGGATCTTGCCTTCGATGCGCTTGACGCCACACGCCTCGCTGCGTGCGCGCAGGAACTTCGCGTACAGCGCCGCATCCAGGTGATAGGCGTAATTGACCGCCGGCTCGCCGTACAGCGCAAAACGGTCCACGCGCGAGGCCACGGTTTCCAGGCAGTAATCGCCGAAGCTGCCGGGCATGCCGCGGCGTTGGCTTTCCAGCCACAGATGATGGAAGGCGCACACCAGGGTGCTCTGCCCGGTGATGCCGAACGGATGGATATAGCGCTCACCCTGGGCACGCCAATGCTCGAAAGAGATCGATAGCTTGAAGGTGCCTGCCACCGCACGCAGAAATTCCTGCTCGTCGATCTGCAGAAACCGGTGGAACGTGCGGATGGGCGGCACGGTGGATTCGCCTACGCCCACGGTGCCGATCTGCTCCGACTCGACCAGGGTGATGTCCAGCAAACCGCGGAATTGATGCGAGAGCGCACAGGCGGTGATCCAGCCGGCCGTTCCACCACCGGCGATCACCACCTTGCGAATCTGAGCCTGAGTCACTGCACACTCCTATGGCATGGATTGAGGGCGGCGCTGCACATCAGCGGTTCAATTTGCCGATCAGCATGGCGCGCAGCTGCCGCGACAGCATGGGGTTGATCGGGCCGAGTGCATGGCGTGCCGGTTCGGGCAGATGTTCGCCGGCCTGCTCGGCCGGGCCGAACACGTAGTAATCGAACAACGCGCGCCACGCCTGTTTCTCCGCGGCAGGGCGGTCGCGAAGGGCCCAAAGCGCGTGATACAGCGCCGGCATTCCGCCAGGCAGGTGCGTCGGCGCGCTGCTCCACCAGTAATTGACCAGCACGTTGAACGGATGCAGCGATTCGACGTGATGCCACCACATGCTGGGGATAAATAACGCATCACCCGGTTCCAGCACCACGCTGCGCGCATGCGGCAAGGCATCGATAAAACGCGGAAATCGCTGCAGATCCGGGGTGGCGAAATCGACCATGCTGACCACTTGCCCGCCCGGCGTGGGATCGAGCGGACCGGGGTAGAGATGGGCGACCTGTTCCGGCGGAAACAGCGTAAACCGCCGTTGCCCCACCACGCAGCACGCCAGATTATCCAGCGCATCGTAGTGACACGAAGCGATCACGCGGTTACCGATCCAGATGCTGGGCTGCACGGGGCTGCCGTTGGCAGCGACATCCAAATTGTTGTGCGCGTGCAACCCAGGCAGGTTGCCATCCACCGGCAACGAAGCCAGGTAATAGGTGGGCGGCTGCACATCATCGCGATGTGCCGCGATGGCATCCAGCAACGCGCTCAGGGTGCCGCGCTGCACCTCAACGTTCAACGCGCTGCAATCGTCGCGATAGAACGGGCGGCTGCCGATCTCCGGGCTGCCATAGGAATACTGCAGGGCCCGGCCGGTATCGTGCGCGCGCAACAGCGCCATCGCCTCCTCTGCGCTGCGCAGCCCGGCTTGCACCAGCGACCAGTTGCGCGCAACGCCACGCAGCACCACCGGCTCGGCGGCATCGCAAAGTTCCGCAAGCGGCAATGCGTCGGGCCCGCCATCGCTACGCTCGGCGATGGCGGTGCCTGCGGTGACAAATAGATTGGTGGCGCGTGCGGCCATGCGCCCAGGCCTACGCGGCAACAGCGTCGCTGTGCGACTGCTGCAGGCGGCGCTGTTTCTCGGCCATCAGCCGGCGCACATTGTGCAGCGATGCCAGCATCAGGAAGGCACCTTCCAGATAGCCGGCCTGATGCAACTGATGCAGCGCTTGTGCATCCAGTGCGGCAAGCCGCTCGCGGTCGATGGCGAACACCCCCTGCAACTGCGTGGCGTGGCTGGCATCCAGTGCGACGTCCAGGCGCACCGGCTGGATCAGGCCCAGCGCGTCGAAGGCAGCCGCCATCGCTTGTCCCGCGTCCACGCCCTCGCGGATGCCGCGCAGCACACCAATGATGTGCTGCAGATACGGGCTGTGACCGCCTTGCGGCAGGAACACCGCCTCGCCCTCGCGACGGCTGATGCGCGGATGCTCCAGGTCGACATGGATCACCGGTTCCTGCACCAACGCGCCGTCAATGTGCTGCTCCTGGAAACCGATCAAGAACGGCCCCTTGGCGACGATGCCCGGGAGGTAGCTGGCGTTCCAGCGCCCGTCCTGCAGAAACAGGTTTTCGTCCTGTGCGAAGCCCAGCAGCGCCACGGACTGGTAACCACTCCCAGCCGGGTCCTTGCGGAAGAACAGCGGGTACTCGCGCTGCAGCTCGGCGTATTCGGTGACGAACGCCGGCACCACGCCGACCGCATCGCCGAATTCGGCACCAAAGCGCAGGATCACGCGCAAGTCGTGATGCGCCACGTTGTTGAGCACTGCATATCGCGTCATCGAAAACTCCAGCAGCCGTCCGTCGCGGAGGACTGCAGTCATAAAGGGATTCGGTCGCACGCAGTCCCCGCGTGCATGGCGATGCTGAGCATTGCCAAAAATGTGCGCGCCGGCAAGCCGCAGGGCAGCAATGCGCTGCGTCACTGTGAAGGTAAGCGCGTACGTCATCGGTGCGCACTGCCAGGGCAACCGCACATGCACAGACAAAGAGCCTGCTGCAGCACTGTGCGGCTGCGTACCGCGAGCGAGCACCGGCGCAACAACCGGTTGCGGCCGCCATCATGCGATGGTGGCCGCAGGGCTACAGCGTAAAACGTATCGGCGTGACGACTCAGAACGCGTACCGCACACCCAGCGTGTAACGCGGCTGCTGGTCGATCAAGCGGATGATCTGCTTTTCCGAACGACCATGCCAGCGCACATCTTCACCGGTCAGGTTGATCGCCTCGAAGCCAACCGACAGCTGCTTGTTGAATGCGTAGCTGACGCTGAGGTCGAACTGCTGGTAGGGCTCCACGTAATACGGGTTGCGGTTGGCATTGTCCTGGTTGGCAGCGATCAGGTACTCGTCACGCCAGTTCCAGGCCAGGCGTGCGCTCCAGCCATACTTCTCGTACATCAGCATGACGTTGGCGGTGTCGCTCAGACCGAGCAACGCGAACTGATCGCGGTCGATCACGGTGTTGTCGAACGCCACATCCCCTTGAACGATGGTGTAGTTGGCGTAGATGCCGAAACCGGTGCTGCCGAAGAAGTACTGCCCACCCAGTTCCCAGCCGTGGATGTTGGCCTTGTTCTGGTTGATCGGCCGCGACACGTCGAACTGATACAACGGGTCGGAGGCATTGCCGGCGATATCGTAGGCGTTCTCCAGCGCCAGGCTCTGCGCCGAACTGCCGTTATAGGCATTCAGCCCGCCGGTCGCAGCCGCATTGCGTAGCAAGGCCATTGCCGCGAACAGCGAGGTGTCGTTGGCCGAACAGGCACTGGCGACGTCGTTACCCGCTGCGCGCACCTGGGCGGCGCAGGCACCGCTTTGCAGGAACGCCAGCGCGCTCTGAGCATCCGGTCCCGAGGTGGGATCGGTCAGTCCGTACAGCGATTCACGCGTGACGGTATTGCCGATGAAATTGCTCACGCGCTTATTCCAGAACGTCGCTGAGATGTAGCTGGCGTCAGCGAAATACCACTCCAGGGCCAGATCGAGGTTGTCCGATTCCAACGGATTGAGGGTGGGCGTCTGCGAGCCGCCACCGGCGCGGTTGGACGGGTTGATCAGGATCGAGCCGTTAGGGGTATTGGGCGTGGGGCCGGCGATGAGAGTGTTATACGGCGCGCGCGCAATGGTCTGACCGAACGAGGCACGACCTTTCAGCTGATCGGTGAAATCGATGCTGAAGTCCATGTTCGGAAGGATGTAGTTGTAGCTGGTCCCCTCGCTGAAAGGCTGCTGGTCGGTGGAACGGATCAACTCGAAATCGTTGTTGGACAGCCACAGCAGCGCGGTCGGCGTGGCCACCTGCGAGGTGGATTCCACGTCGGTGCGCTCGTAGCGCAGACCCAGGCGCGTGTTGGTGGTCATCCCGGCGATGGCACCGGCAATTTCCAACTGCACGTAGGCCGCGCGGGTCTTTTCTTCCACCCGGTTATCGGCCGTGTATTGCGGGTTGTAGCGCGTGGTCGCGCCGTACTGGCGTCCTCCCCACAGAGCCAACTGATCGGCATCGCCACGCCATGCACTGGACGCGGCGCCGGTGGGATTGAAATCCTTGAACATGCCCGTGATGCTCACCGGTTGCAGCAGCGCGACCATTCCCGGCTCGTTGCCTGCATTGGCCACGCCCCAATCGCCCAGCGGCGAGTTGGTATCGCTGATACGGCGCTGCATGGTGGTGTTGGTCGAGCTCACGCCAAACTGGAAACGCCCGTCGTCAAAGTCGAACTTGCCGTCCAGGCGCCCTTCCTTGGTTTCGGTCACCTGCTTCTGGTAGAAAATGCGCAGCACCTGCGAGCCGAGCTCGGCAGGCGTGAAAGCGGGATTGACCACGCCATTGGTGTTTGCCAGCGAATCGGCTGCGGTGGGATACCAGGTGCGTGCGCCGATCGGCAAGGAATTGTTGAACCACAGTTCCTGTCCCCATTGGCCGCCGCAGTACGGCCCATTGGTGCAGTTGTTGGTGCCGGCGAAGCTGAAGTAGGTCGCGCTGCCGCCCGTGGTCGGGTCGTTGGGCAGGCTTTGCGTCTTCGAATTGTGCGCATCGAAACTCAGCTGGAAGCGATCGCTCACTTGCCAATCCGCGTTGAAGCCCAATGAGCCGAGCGTGTACTTCTGTTCGTTGCGCTGTTGCTCCATGCCGAAGTCCTTCGCGCCGTTGGGCACATCGCGCAGATAGACCGGCGTGGCAACGGCCTGGCCGGTATCGAAGGTCAGATCGGTGAAGCTGTTGGCGCGCTGCAGCCAGATGCCCTGCTCGCCGCGCTCTTCGCGAATTTCATTGGCCGAATAGGTGTAATCCAGGGTCAGGGTCAGGCTGTCGGTGGGCGCGAACTGCATCACCGCCTGGCCGTTCATGCGTTCGCGTTGGAAATCGGCGAAGGCGTAGCGCAGATCGTTGGGCATGCCATACAACTGGCCGATCGCGGGGGCATTGGTCACCACCGCGTCCGGGCGCAGCGCCGGGTCGGTGCCGGTCCAGCGCTGGATATTCCAGGCGTTTTCGGTGGCCTGCACCGAACCGCCGTGGCGCTTCTGGTAACTGGCGCTCAAGCCGATACCAAAGGTCTTTTCCGGATTGGTATAGCTGAAGATGCCCGATACTTCCGGGGTGAGCGCATCGCCGAAGGGCTCGGAGCGGTCCGACACCATCTTGGCGCCCGCATTGGCCACCACGCCGTCGTGATTGAACGGCTTGTCGGTCTGGATGTTGATCGTCGCGCCGATACCGCCGCTAGGCGCAGTCGCGCGGCTGGTCTTGAACACCTCGATGCCGGTGATGGCTTCGGAAGCGAGCTGGGCGAAGTTGAAGGCGCGCGTGCCGACATCCACACCGCCGATCGGCGTCTGGCCGGGCGCACCGAACGCATCGGCACCAGGAATCAGGCGGCCGTTGAGGGTGACCGTGTTGAACTGCGGGCCGAAGCCGCGCGCGGTGACCTGTGCGCCTTCGCCATCGCGACGTTCGATGGAAATACCGGTGATGCGTTGTAGCGATTCGGCCAGGTTGGTGTCCGGAAACTTGCCGATGTCTTCGGCGCTGATCGCATCCACCACGCCGGCAGCATCGCGCTTGATGCCCATCGATTGGTTGAGGCTGTTGCGGATAGCGGTCACGTTGACGGCATCCAGGGTGGTCGCAGAAGCACTGCTGGACTGCGGGGCCGGTGCAGGCGGCGGAGCGACATCCTGCGCAAACGCGGGATTGACGACCAACAGGCCGCCAACGAAGGTGAACATGGCCTTCGACTTGAAGCTGTTCAACGTACGACGCATCGATGTGTCCTCGGGAGTGGAGTCCAAACGCCAACGGCCGGTATCGCGGCATGCGATATGGCGAAATCATGGCCACTGCCCGACAGGCCGTGGCGACTGATGCTGCGACTGCTGCAACTGCTGGGCCACCAATCCAACGCCGATGCGTTCGCCATGCAGGCGCAGCCGGCGCTCGGATCGGAGATGCATTGCTTGCATATCCCCCGCTTTCGCCACACCGCACGCGCCAACCGACAACCGCTCGCTACGTCGTTTCAGCTGCCCTTCGATCTATCCCCTAGCACGCGGGCCGCCGGTCGCCCCTTCGACCGTTGACCTGCGATGTGCATGCACTTCCACTCACCGCATCAACGACAACGCTGTGCCCTTGCTGCGTTCGTGACGGCTGCCTTGCACGGTGTGCCAGCAAGTGATAGCGCTAACATCTCGCGCAGCGTAATCAGAGCATAAAGGGCTTGTCACCGTGCGTTGCAGCATAGCGATGACTTTGTACTGTTACAGCCGATACGGCAGTTGCTTGAGCCGCATGCGAATGTCAACGCTGGCGGGGCTGTAAGCGTTATCACGGGATGACGCGAAAACCGGCAAACCACACCGTGAAATTTGAACCATGAAAGTGGCGTGGCGTGGCTGGAGGCGGCGTTTGCGCAAACGCAGGATCTAATGCTCGCCGCGGCGCATCGTGATTGCGATTGTCAAACTCAGCGATGCACGGGGCATAGCAGTGATGTGTATGCGCGATGCCGTTCGCACCTCGCCAACGTGTCGTGCAGCAGCAGGCATCTTGCACACACGAAGACGGCGCAATCTTCGCAACCGATGGGGTAGTGTTCGGAGTCGGCGACAACACCACTACGTCGTCTTCGATTGGACCTCGGCAGCGCAACCGAGCACCGCGTGTGAGCGCTGCCTACCCACTGGAGGCAACTGCTGCGTTCGCCTGGTGGTAAACACAGGCCTTTTCATTCCACTGCTCGTCGCCACTGCAGGTGGCCGCTGACGCGACCGCGCCTGCGGCCACGTCAGCGTGCTGCCTTGCGCAATGCTCAGCCGGTCACGTCCACACGCGCATCGCTGCGGTCGGCATCCGGCAGCACATGGTCAGGATCCAGCGTCACGTGCAGCACTTTCTGCGTGGTCGGCAGGTTGACCGTGGGGGTGGTGGTCTGCAGCCAGGTTTCCACCGGCACGCGTCGGTCCAGATGGCTGCCATCGGCCAGGTCCGCACGCAAGGTCACCGGCATCACCAACTTCTGCCGGCTGCGCAGCGTGACCTGCACGCCCTTGGACGGGTCATGGTCGACGTAATGCGCTGCGGTGATGCCCATGTCCAGCTGCCAATTGTTGAGATACCAGCCGCGCCACCACCAGGACAGATCTTCGCCACTTTCGCTTTCCATCAGCCGGAAGAAATCCGACGGCGTGGGATGCTTGTAAGCCCAGGTGGCGATGTATTTGCGAAACGCAGGATCGAAGCGCGCCGGCCCCAGAATCTGTTCGCGCAACAGCACCAGCCCCAGGGCGCCCTTGAAGTAAGTCAGCGGATGGCGATAGGTCTCGCTGGTGGAATCGGCGTTGTCCATCAGCGTGGGCGCATGGGTATCGGCCAGCAGCGGCAGGATTTCATCGACCGGGTTGCCGCCTTTCGGCGCGTATTCCGAATCGCGCTTGGGCGCGTATTCGCCCTTGTTGAACGCATCCGATGCATACACGTCGATGAAGGTGTTGAAGCCTTCATCCATGAACGCATGCCGGCGCTCGTTGGAGCCGACGATCATCGGGAACCAGGTGTGGCCGATTTCGTGCGCAGTGATCCAGAACAAACCCTTGCCGCCGTCTTCGAAACCGTCGAAGACGATGCCCGGGTATTCCATGCCGGCACCATAACCGCCCAGGTTGACCGCTGCCGGCCACGGGTACGGGTACCACTGCGAAAAATGTTCGATCGCGCCTTTGACGTATTCGGTGGAGCGGTTCCACTTGTCTGCGCCCACGCCTTCCACCGGGTAGACCGACATCGCCAGCGACTGCTTGCCGCCCGGCAAGTTGATGCGTGCCGCGTCCCAGACGAATGCCGGCGATGCGGCGAATGCGACATCGCGGGTGTGGTCCATGTGGAAGCGCCAGGTCCGCATCCCCTTGCCTGCCGGCTTGGCCGCACGTGCAGTCACTTCGTCAGGCGTGCGGATCAGCACCGTGCGGTCGCTGCTGCGCGCCTGATCCAGGCGTTGCTGCTCGGTACGGCTGAGCACGTCCTGCGGGTTGGTCAATGCGCCCGAGCCGGCGACCAGAAAGCCCTCCGGCACGGTCACCGCATAGTCGAAGTTGCCATACTCAAGATAAAACTCCGAGCCCAGATACGGTTGCGTGTCCCAGCCACGCAGATCGTCGTACACCGCCATGCGCGGATACCACTGCGCAATCTCGTAGATCTCGCCTTGCTTGCTGGCACTGACCGCAGTGCGCCCGCCCCAGGTGCCGGGAATCGTGTAGCGGTAACGGATATGCACGGTGAGTGCCTTGCCCTGCCCGGGCAACGGCTGCGGCAGATCCACCCGCATACGCGTGTCGTCGACAACGACATGCGCTGGCTGGCGGCGACCGCCTTGATCGATCTCGACACTGGCGATCTGCATGCCATCGGTGAACTGTTTGCGCCTAAGTGGGCGGCTGGAAGCAGCGCGGGCATCGGCGCGGTAGATGTTCTGGTCCAGTTGCAGCCACAGCACGTCCAGCGCGTCGGGGCTGTGGTTGGTGTAGGTGATGGCCGCCTCGCCGCTGAGCGTGTGCGTTGCAGTGTCGATGCTGGCGCGGAGATCGTAATCGGCGCGGTTCTGCCAGAACGCCGGGCCGGGCACGCCGCTACCGCTGCGGTAGGCATTCGGGGCGTCGGGCAATTGCAGAGGCGCGAACAGGGCCAGCGGGTCGAACACGCTCGCTGCAGCGGGCGTTGCGGATGCCGCGCTCGCTGGCGTGGCGGCGGCAAGCATCGGCGCGGTGACGCAGGCCAGCGACAATGCAACGGTGAGCGATCGGCGCACGGTGGGGGTCATGCGAAATCCTGCGGCGTGAGGGGATTCCCATCCTACAGCGCGCCTTGCCGCGCGCGGGAATGCCATTGATCCCGTTGCGTCCGCGTGATGCGTCGGATGTGGCCGCCGATGCGCGCGCCGGTGCAGCGCTAGCCGCGCTCCACATGCACGCATCGCGTGCCGATCAAGTCCACAACGCCTACATGGCGATCGGTGCGACGGAGCGCTCGTTAGCCAGGCTTAGTCCACGATCAGGCTACCCAGTCGCAATGCTCCCTCACCTCGCTGACCCATGGCATCGTCCGGATTGCTCAGGCGGCAGCGGCGCAGCGACAGACAACCGCAGCCGATGCAGTCGGTGAGCTGGTCGCGCAGGGCCTGCAGTTCGTTGATGCACGCATCCAGTTGACCCCGCCAGCGCGCCGACATCCGCGCCCACTCCGCACGCGTGGGCGTACCGTGCTCCGGCAAGACAGAGAAGGCATCGAGCACTTGTTGCAGCGGCACACCGAGCCGCTGCGCCACGCGAATCAACGCAATCCGCCGCAGCACATCGCGCGCATAGCGGCGCTGGTTGCCAGCGGTGCGCAGGCTACTGATCAAGCCCTTGCGCTCATAAAAGTGCAGCGCCGACACCGCCACGCAACTGCGCTTGGCCACCTCGCCCACGGACAACGCGCGCTGCATTGCCTTGACCTCAACTCAGGTTAAGGCAGGATGCTGCACGGCCATCCCTGGTGCAAGCACCTGTGTCATGGCTGTCCACACGTCGGATCCTGGATGTTCGATGCCCACCGAGAGACCGATCACTGTTGCAACGCCGCCCACCGAAATGCAGCCCACCGCCATCCTGGCCGCGCCTGACCGCGCGGCAACGCTGGGCATGGTGGCGCGCGTGTCGCTCAACGCCTTCGAATCGCTGGCAGCGGCTGCCGCGATGCCGACGGTGGCGCGCCAATGGAGCGGACTGCCGCTGTATGCACTGGCATTCGGCGGCACCCTGGCCACCAGCGTGGTCGACATGGACCGCAGCCGGGCGCTGGAGCGACCGTGCCGGCCCTGGCGGTGCAGTGGCTGCCGGCCTGCTGTGCGTTGTGGTCGGCCTGCTGGTCGCCGGCCTGGCACCGAGCATGCCGATGTTCATCGTCGGGCGCTGACTGCAGGGACTGGGGGCCGGCGCGTATTCGGTGGCGTTTTACGTCATCGTCGGACGGCTGTATCCGAAGGTCTTGCGCCCGTGCGTCTTTGCCACGTTTTCAGCCGGCTGGGTGGTGCCCTCGTTGATCGGACCCGGCATCAGCGGGTGGATCGTGCAACACGCGGGGTGGCGCTGGGTGTTTCTGTCGGTGCCGCTGCTGGCGATTCCGGCGGGATGACTGCTGTGGCCGGCGCTGCGCGGGCGGATATGGACAAGCGAGGTCTCCGACGCGCCAACTGCATCATTGGGCTGGGCCGTTGGCGCGGCGCTGGGCGTGCTTGGCGTGTAGCTTGGCGTGTAGCTTGGCGTGTAGCTTGGCGTGTAGCTTGGCGTGTAGCTGGGCGTGTAGCTGGGCGGGCAGCTGCACGGCATGCTGGTGCCGGCCACGATGCTGCCGGCGCTGTTGCTCGCGGTGTATTGCGCCTGGCATCTGCTGCCGACCGGCGCGTTGCGGCTTGCGCGCGGGTTGCCCAGCGTGATCGCGCTGCGTGGCATTGCCGCCTCCGCATTCTTCGGCTTTGAGGCGTTTTTTTGCCGCTGCTACTGTCGCGCGAACGCGGGCTCTCGCCGCTGCTGGCCGGCGTGGCGCTGAGTGTGGGCGCATTGGGCTGGTTCAGTGGTTCGTGATACCAGGGCCACAGCCGTGCCGGTTGGTCGGGCCCTCGCCTGCTCAAGACAGGGGTGCTACCGATGACGCTGGGTATCGCGATCAGTGCAGGCGCGGTGTGGCCAGCGATTCCGGTGCCGTTGGCCATCGCTGGCTGGGCACTGACCGGCCTGGGCATGGGCCTGCTGTATTCCAGTCTGTCGGTGGTACTGCTGTCGCTGTCGCCATCAGCGCAGCACGGCGCCCACAGTTCTGCGCTGCAATTGAGCGAAGCCATTGCGGTAGCAGCCATGCTGGCACTGGCCGGCGCCTTGTTCGCTGCGCTGCTGACATCGGCAACGCGCGCCGCCTACCTGAGCTTGTTCGCGTTGGCGTGGTTGCTGGCGGTGGCGAGTTTTTTTGTGGCACGACAAATTTAATGGCTGCGGCTGCGACGAGCGCAGGCATCGAAGCGACCCAGTGCGGAGGTTGCTGACGTAGCTTGGTCGGTCGGTTGCAGTACGGGACTGCCATGCGTGGGTTAGGTGGTCGGAACGACTCACGTGGCCTTCAGGCCCACCAGATAGCAGTGGCATCGCTGGATGCGGACCTGAATATCGCAGCGATGCAAGCGCCGACCACGTTGCCGATCCTGCCGGGATCGCATTGACCCCGCACGAAGAAAGTCTCTCGCAACCGGCCGGTCATTTTTTCGCCACCCATCTTGACAGCGTTGCAGGCCGGGGCCTGCGCGCACTTGTCCACAGCCTTGTGCAACTTCCATCCACAGGGGGTGTGGAAAAGATGGGATGCCTTGCATGCACACAAGGCCTTGCGCCCAGCTGGCGCTTGTGTCAAGCGCGATGGACAGCGCCAGCGCAGCGGCGATGCACCCTCAGCTAGGCGTCAATCGGTGATGACGTGCGGCACGAAGCGCGAGGTGTCGCGGGTGATCGGGCCATCGTCGTCGCGCATGCCCAATCCAGCGGGGCGATCGGCAACCACCCAGCTGCCCACCAGCGCATGGCGTGCGTCGAACACCGGCAGCGGGTGATGCGCCTGCAGAATCGCAGGGCCATCCACATACGGGCCGTCGGTGTGTGCGGTCTGGCCTTGGGCTGTGACCAGCGCGATGTTGGCGCCCTCGCGCGACAGCAATGGCTTGCGGACCCAGCCTGCAGTGGGCAACTCGCCGGCTTGCGCAAAGCGGGCGGGCAGCAGATTCGGGTGACCCTGATGGCGGTCCCATAGCAGCGGCAGAATGCCTTTGTTGCTCAACACCGATTTCCATGCCGGCTCGATCAGGCGCATCCGGTCGGCAATCAATGCCGGCCCGAAGCGCTCTTCCATCATGAATTCCAGCGGATACAGCTTGAACAGCGTATGGATCACCCGATCCTGCTCATCTGTGAACCAGCCTTCCGCGCTCAGGCCGATGTCTTCGATCGCCACTTCCTCGGTACTGATGCCGACCTGATGCGCACAGTCGCGCAGGTACCGCACGGTGGCGCGATCTTCCAGCGAGTCGCGTACCGCCGCAAAATGCATCTGCGCACCGATCGCGCCGTCCACCGCCAGCGCACCTAGGGTTTCGCACAGCAGATCCTGGATCAGGTTGTACTGATCGGTGCCCTTGGGCAGCGCGCCGCTGGCGATCTGCTGTTCCAGCCACAACCATTGGAAATACGCCGACTCGTACAGCGCGGTCGGGGTGTCGTAATTGAGTTCGTACAACTTGGCCGGGCCGTCGCCCGAATACGCCAGGTCCATGCGGCCATACAGATGCGGGTCGCGCTCTTTCCACGAGTTGGCGATCCAGTCCCAGTAGAACGGCGGGATCGCCAGCTGCGTCATCAGCGCTTCGGAGCGCACCACCTCGTCCACCAGTTGCATCGCCATGTCGTGCAGGTCTTGCGTGGGCGCTTCGATGTCGTCTTCGATCTGCCGCAGCGAAAACGCGTAGTACGCGCTTTCGTCCCAGTACGGTTCGCCATCGATGGTGTGGAAGTGGAAACCCAGCGATTCGGCCTGCGTGCGCCAATCCGGGCGTTCGGCGATGTGGATGCGTTGCATGTCAGCCGCCGAAGCCCGCGCTGCGCCCGCCGCTGCCGAATGAACTGCGTGCTGCCGCGCTGGACCCGAAGCCCGATCGCGACACCGTGATGGCGCGCGTGGGCATGTCGATGGCGCCGCTGCGCCCACGCACGGTGCCAATGCGGTCGCTGGCCAGATCGCCATTGGGCTTGTAGTAACCACCGCTGCGATAGTCGCGATACAGCGGAATCGCGCCGCCATAGTGATAACCGCCGCCGCTCATGTGGCCCAACGCGTAGCCCAGCAAGAACCCGCCCATCGGCGGAATCCAGCTCTGCTGGCCTTGCGGAGTGGTGATCGCCGTGCAACTACCGAACTGCGCATCGCACTCGTAGCGCGTAGTGAAGCGCGGCGCGGCCTGCTGATGCTTGGCCACCGCCTCGTCGTAGGCCTTGAGGCATTGCTGGATGTCGGTCTGTTCCTTCTTGATCTGGTAACAGTCCGAGGCCGACTGCAGCACCACACCGGTCTCCGGCTCCGAGCCGCAGCCGGTGACGAAAGCGGCCGGCAGCGCGGCCATCAAGGTGAGTTTGAGATTGCGTGATCGCTTCATGCCTGCGCTCCGTTACGGCGTGATCGCGGCGGCGTTGATCAGCCCGACTGCGATCGACACGCCGGCCGAAAAGAGACCGGCGGCGGTCATGTTGTCGGTGATCTGCCGCGAGATGCGCCCGGCCACCAGATTGGCCAGCAGGTACGCCACCACCTGGATCCCGCAGGCCACCAGGCCCCAGATCAGTGCGTCCACCAGGCTCACAGAATGGGTAATGGCCGAATGCAGCGGCAGCGCAACGCCGATCAGGTTGCCGGCCAATGCGGTGGCCGCAGCCACATTGCCCTGCCGCAGCAAAACGAAATCCTTGTGCGGGGTGACCAGGGTCACCAATACCACCGAGACGATCAACACACCCAGGCCGGTACCGAAATAGGAAAGAAACGCGAGAAAACTGTGCAGATTGATCGGATGCATGACAGGACAAAGGTGAGTGGAAGGCGAGCGCGTGCGCTCAGGTGATATCCAGATCGGCGACGGTGACATCGATCCCGACCGCGTAGGTCACGCAGAATTCGTTGGGGCCGGAATCCTCACCGGTCACCAGCAAAAATTCTTCGCGCTGCAGCTCTGGCACGTCGCGGCTGTAAAGCATGGCGTAATGGGTCAGATCGCCATCGCGACGCGGCGGCTGATAGCGGTACAACACTTCGTCGTATGCGATGGGTGGAATTCGCGCCGCGTCATCGGTGGATTGCGTGGCGCGCTGCCACTGCTTGCCTGCATACTCGATCTGCGCCGCACCCAGATGCGGATGCTGCATCACGAACTCCTGGAATGCCTGTTTGCTGGGCGGATTCACCGTCTCGCAATAGACGAAGGCCTTCATTGCTTCCAGGTCGCCGCCCACGGTGGTGACCTGCAAAAACGCATCGTCGTCCAGGTAGAAGCGATGTAGCGCATACCCATCGCCCAGATTGACGTGGCCGTAGCACGGAATGCCCTGATGCCCGCCCGGCAACTCGGCGGTCATGGCCTCGGGCACCATGCGGTACAGGGTGGTATCGATTTCCACCTGGCCACCGACACGCAAGCCCAGCGGCAGCGTGTGATCGATCGCGCCACGACTGGAAGTAGGCAGCGGCGGCGGTTGCGGTTGGCCGAACAATTTGCTGAAAAAATGCATCGTCATACACCTTGTAGCGATGGGGACATGGGGGACGCCTCGCTGCGCACGGCCTGCCACGCGATGGCGTGCGCCGGCACGCGCTGCTCGGCCAGGTAAGACAGCATGGCACCGGCGGCGACAGCGATGCGTGCTGGCGGGTTCAAGCGCAATGCGCCATCGGGCGCGCGCAGGCCCAGCAACAATGTGCCGCGTTGGTTGAAATCGGCCGCAAGCCGGCTGTCATCCAGTGGTTGCGCATTCGCAGGCGCGGCACGACTGAACTGGGTGGGGCCATCGTCTACCGATAGCAGCTCGGCGGTGATCGCCGCGCTGCCCGGATCCTGCGCCGCGCGGGCCAGGATCTCGGCGGTCATCGGGCGCGCGCACTCAATGGCCGGGTAATGGCAGTTGACCAAGCGCGCCGCGCTGGCCGAATCGAAGTGCGCCACGATGTGTGCGGCCGGTGCATGCGCCATCAACGCGAACACCGCCGCCAGGGTCTGGTCGTCGGAGGGCAGATTGACGATGACACGCGCGGCGCCGGTAATGCCGGCGCGCAGGTACACCTCGGTGTGCGTGTACGACTCGGCAGCGATGAAGCGCATGTGGTCGGGCAGCGGGTTTCCCGCCACGCCCTCGGCGATCAGCACTACGCCTTCGTCATCGGTGGCGGTATCGGAGAGCAGCAACTCCAGCAAGCGCGTGGAGGCCGCGCCCTGCCAGCCGATCAGAATGGTGTGCCCGCGCAGATCGGCATAGGCCATCTTGCCCATGTGGTGGCGCCTCCAGACAGTGATGCGCACGCCGCTGGTCTTGGCCAGCACCGTGGTGAACAACGCCATCGCACCCGACATCAACACGAACGCAGCGAGAGAGCGCCCGGCCACCGAGCCCAGCGACAGATCGCCGTCGCCGATGGTGGTGGCGGTGGTCATGTAGTAGTACGCAAACGCGTCCAGGCCAACGCGCTTCTGCTCGCCGGCCCACAGCAGCAACACCCAGCTCAAGCCCATGTGCGCAAGCAGTGCCAGCGTCACCATGCCCCAGCTGACGCGGCGCACATGGCGCCGCAGGACACGGAACAGCCGTTCAACGATGATCATGGCGCATCCTGTGCCGTGCGATGGATCAGCTGTCGCTGCGCGGAACCTGCTGCACGTCGCGCACCTGGCCGATCAACGGCGCGCTGCCGCTGGTGTTCTCGTGGCCCAGCTGCGCGGCCGGCTTCTTGAAGCGTGCCAGCACCGCAGCGGCGTTGGATTCGCCTTCCATCAGGCCGGCCGCCGCCAGACGCCGATTGAGATCGCCATCGCCGGTGGACGATTCGAGCTCTTCGGCCGATGCGATGCGTGCCGAGGTTTCGGCCTGACGCGCCTTGATGCGCTCCAGCGATTCCAGCGCCGAGCCCATCTTGCTGCTGGCGCCGGAATGGCGCGCGGCGATGGCGGCCTGCGCCTTCTGCACCGCGTCGGTGGCCTTGACCGTATCGATCTGCTGACGCATGCCGCGCAGCTGGTTTTCGGTCTTCTGGATGGTCGCCTTGAGCGTCACCACCGATTGGTCCAGCGCGGTCTTGGCCGCCTTGTCGCCGGCATCCTCGCTTTCCAGCGCGGCCAGCTTGACCGCCACCTCGTGCGCCAGCGCTTCATCGTTCTTGGCCAACGCGCCTTCGATGTAACGCGTGTACTCGGCCATCTTGCCGGCGCGCGCGTCGATCTTCTGCTGGGCCAGCTTGCTCTGCGCCATCAGCTTGGTGAGCTCTTCGCGCGAGCGCGTGAGCTGGGCGCCGGCATCGCGCATTTCCTGGTCCAGGATGCGCAGCGCATTGGCGTCGACGGCCTTCTGGCCGGTTTCGTGTGCGGTACCACGCAGCAGCGTGATCAGCTTGGAAAAAATACTCATGACAACACGCCTTTAGGAAAAGAACGGCTTGAGAGATTCGGCGGCTTCCAACGTGTTGGCCGCCAGGGTCTGGATTTCTTCGTCGATCTGGTCGAGCGTCGACGATGCCGACAGTTCGCCGAAGACCACGTAGCGGTCCTCGCCGTCGACCTGGACCAAGCCCAGATTGGACAAGGGGTTGAGCGGATTCAGGCGCAGGCAGGCGTCGTTGAAGGCGGCGCGGTCGTTGACGTGCTCGGCATGGGCCAGCAGCGTGGAGACGAAAACCTGCGAGCCGGAAGCGGCAACCTGGATCTGCATGTCGCCGTGGTCGGCCAGGGTGAGGTTGATGGCCGGCTCCAGGCCGTCGATCAGTTCGACATGGATTGGGTGCCCACGGTAGCGCTCGGCCAGCAAGCCGTGCAATTCGACAGTGGTGTACTGCGTCATACGATGTCCTGTCCTTTGGTCATGCGGCGGTGGTGATGCAGCAAGAGTCCTGCAACGACCGGACATACTACAGACTGCCCGTGACCGGCAGAAAGGGCCGAAAGCGAGCCAGTCGGGCACGCGGCAAGCGAGGCAAACCGCCCGTTCAGCTGGCTCGAAGCCCTGTGCCGGGCTGCGGACTCACGGATACAGCATCCGCTTGCTCCAATGGCTGGCCGCGTCGGCCTCGTAGCGCCAGCGCTCGTGCAGGCGGAACTTGGCGCCGTACCAGAACTCGAACGCCTGCGGCACCACCCGGAACCCGCCCCAGCCCTCCGGGCGCGGCACCTCGCGGCCCTCGAAGGTCGCCTCGACTTTGGCGATGGCCGCGTCGAACTCCGCGCGCGAACCCAGCGTCTGCGATTGCAGCGAGGCCCAGGCGCCGATCTGGCTCATGCGCGGGCGCGAGGCGAAGTAGGCATCGGATTCGTCCGCGCTCACCAGTTGAACGCCGCCCTCGATACGCACCTGGATGCCGGCCTCGCGCAGGCTGCGCCACAGGAACAGCAGCGCCGCCTGCGGGTGGGTTTGCAGGTCGCGTCCCTTCGCGCTGTCCAGATGGCTGTAGAACACGAACCCGCGCGCGTCGAAGGCCTTGAGCAACACGGTGCGCGCGCTCGGCCGGCCATCCACGTTGGCGGTGGCCAGGGTCATCGCGCTGGCTTCGAGTTCGGCGCTGTTCTGCGCCTCGGCATACAGCGCGGCGAAGGTGGCAAGAGCTTCTGCGTACAGATCGGTCATGACGGTGCGTGGCAGCCAGATGGACGCCTATTGTGGGCGCATCGCCCGCGCTTCGCCTATGCACCGCGATCGGATCGTCGGATCGTGCACGATTGGTCTGGCGAACGCGGGGAGTGGCCCGCACCATCGGCCCGGCCCGATGGTGTGAATGCTACGATCCCTGCGCATGAACCCCGCACCCAATCTCGTGATGGTCGGCCCGATGGGCGCCGGAAAAAGCTGCATAGGCCGTCGCCTGGCCGAGCGCTTCGGGCTGGAGTTCGTCGATGTGGACCAGGCCATCGTCGAACAGGTGGGCAGCAGCATCCCGGCGATCTTCGCGCAGCATGGCGAAGCCGGGTTTCGGCAGCATGAGGCGGACACCTTGCAGGCGCTGCTGGAACAGGACAACAAACTGATTTCCACCGGTGGCGGCACGGTGCTGGATCCGCACAACCGCCAGCGCATCTGCGCACGTGGGTTTGTGGTGCATCTGCATGTCAGCGTGCCGACGCAGCTGACACGGCTGGCGCGCGACCGCAATCGCCCGCTGTTGCAACGCGCCGACCGCGAGCAGCTGCTGCATGCGATGGCTGCGCACCGCACGCCGCTGTATCACGAGGTTGCCGACCTCAGCCTGGAAACCGATCATTTTTCCCCCGCCGAGGCCACCGCGCAGCTGGTGCTGCGCCTGGCCGCGCAATGGCGCATGTCGAGTGCCCCCGCATGACACTTCCCCGTTCCTCGCGCAGCGTCGCTGTCGACGGCGCACAGCCTTACACCATCACGATTGCGCCCGGCCTGCTGGCCGACGACGCGCGCCTGGCCCGCCATGTGCGCGGACGCCACGCGTTGTTGCTCAGCGACTCGCAGGTGGCCCCGCATTACGCGGCCGGCGTACGCGCCGCGCTGTTGAGCGCGCGCCCGGACCTGCAGATCGGCGAACTGGTCATCGCCGCTGGCGAAGCCTCCAAGACACTGGATACCTTCGGCTCCGCGATCACCGCACTGGCCGAACTGGGTGCCACCCGCGATGCCTGCGTGTTCGCGCTGGGCGGCGGGGTGGTCGGCGACCTGGCTGGCTTTGCGGCGGCGTGCTGGATGCGCGGCGTGGACTGCGTGCAGCTACCCACCAGCCTGCTGGCGATGGTGGATTCCTCGGTCGGCGGCAAGACCGCGGTGGACATCCCGCAGGGCAAGAACCTGGTCGGCGCGTTCCACCCGCCACGCGCGGTACTTGCCGATACCGACACCTTGCGCACCCTGCCCGCGCGCGAACTGCGCGCCGGCCTGGCCGAGGTGATCAAGTACGGCGCCATCCGCGACCCGCTGTTCTTCCAATGGCTGCACGCCGAACGCCACGCACTGCTGGACAGCGACCCGGCCGCGCTGGCACAGGCCATTGCCCGCAGTTGCGAGCACAAGGCAGAAATCGTGGCGCGCGATCCACTGGAAAAAGGCGAGCGCGCCTTGCTCAACCTGGGCCACACCTTCGGCCACGCCATCGAAACCGAGCAAGGCTACGGCGCGCCTGGCAACGACAACCTCAACCATGGCGAAGCCGTTGCAGTGGGCATGGTGCTGGCGGCGCGCCTGTCAGCCACCCTGGGCATGAGCGATGCGCAGGACACCGAGGCCTTGCGCGCCCTCCTGCACGACTTCGAGCTGCCTACCGACATTCCACCCGGCCTGCCCCCGGAGGCCCTGCTCGCGCGCATGCGGTTGGACAAGAAAAACATCGCCGGCCGCCTGCGCCTGGTGCTGTGGCGCGGTATCGGCAAGGCCGAAGTCGTGCCGGATGTGGAAGAAGCAGCGGTGCTGAAGATCCTGGCGGGATAAGGCCAGCCTGCCAATAAGGCACCGAACGCTGGACGCCCGCACCCAGCTGCCGTCGATCGCCACGACGCTCACCATGTGTAGGAGCGCCCGCGGGCGCGATGGGGCCTTCCCGATAAATGCCTATCGCGCCCGGGTGCGCTCCTGCGCACTGCCGGCCTGCCACCGTCTGCACCGGCGGTCGCAACCTCGCTCAGGAGCGCACCGGCAAGCGTGGACGCCCAACGACGCTCCCTTCGCACCCACAACACCCGGACGCGCCACTGCTCTCAGCCTTCAGCAGCGCCCGGCTACAATCGGCCGCATGCGCATTCTTCTACAACACGATCCCGGCGGTAACGCGCCGCTCCGCTACGTCCAGCTCACCCTGCAACCGGATCTGTTCGGCGGCTGGGAGCTTCTGCGCGAAACCGGCGAGATCGGTGGACGCACACAACTGCGACGCGACCAGT
Source organism: Xanthomonas sp. JL1 (assembly GCF_038405005.1). Lineage (NCBI taxonomy): Bacteria > Pseudomonadati > Pseudomonadota > Gammaproteobacteria > Lysobacterales > Lysobacteraceae > Xanthomonas > Xanthomonas sp. JL1. Next base: position 31,156 of record NZ_JBBYGR010000003.1, read on the forward strand.
ACCTGCAACAGGATGAAGCGGACCGCGCCTTCGACAAGGCGCGCGAGATCCAACTCAAACGCGGCTTCCAACTCATCACCGGCGGCGCCGACGCGCCGCCCTGAGGACACACCTTCCCATGCTCAAGAACGATCGCCTGCTGCGCGCCCTCAACCGTCAGCCCGTGGACCGCACCCCTGTCTGGTTGATGCGCCAGGCCGGCCGCTATTTGCCGGAATACCGTGCCACCCGCGCGCGCGCCGGCAGCTTCCTGAGCATGGCCAAAAACCCGGACATCGCCTGCGAAGTGACCCTGCAGCCGCTGCAACGGTTTCCGCTGGATGCGGCGATCCTGTTCTCCGACATCCTGACCATCCCCGATGCGATGGGCCTGGAGCTGTATTTCGTCGAAGGCGAAGGCCCCAAGTTCCGCCACCCGGTGCGCGATGCCGCCGCAATCCACCGCCTGGGCGTGCCGGACATGGAAACCGAGCTGCGCTACGTGATGGATGCCGTGCGCGTGATCCGCCGCGAGCTGGACGGCTCCGTGCCGTTGATCGGTTTCTCCGGCAGCCCGTGGACGCTGGCCTGCTACATGATCGAAGGCGGCGGCAGCAAGGAATACGCACGCATCAAGGCAATGGCCTTCAACGCACCAGAGGTGCTGCATCACCTGCTCGGCACCGTGACCGACGCGGTGATCGCCTACCTGGCCGCACAGCGCGCCGCCGGTGCGCAGGCGCTGCAGGTGTTCGACACCTGGGGCGGCGTGCTCTCGCCGGCGATGTACCATGAATTCTCGCTGCCCTACCTCACCCGCATCGCGCATGAGCTGGAACGCGGTGAAGGCGCCGAGCGCACGCCGCTGGTGTTGTTCGGCAAGGGCAATGGCGCCTATGTGGCCGATCTGGCCGCCAGCGGCGCCGAAGCGGTGGGCGTGGACTGGACCATCTCACTGGCCGACGCCGCGCAGCGCGCAGGCGGCCGTGTCGCCCTGCAGGGCAACCTCGACCCGGCCACCCTGTACGGCTCGCCCGAGGCCATCCGCACCGAAGTCGGCAAGACCCTGGACAGCTATGCGCAAGGCAATGGCGGCTCGCGCGAAGGCCACGTCTTGAACCTCGGCCACGGCATGTCGCCGGATATGAATCCGGAGCATGTGGGCGTACTGGTGGAAGCGGTGCAGCGTTTGAGCAAGCGGTAATGCCAAGACACGGTCGCGAGCAGCCCCAGCTGCCACTTCGATGGCAAGCCGAGTGCGGCGAACGTGGCGCCGCTGTCCAAGGCCTTGCCCAGTTCGTGCACGATTGGCCCGCTCAATTGGTACATCAGCCTGGCGATGCCATCGGTGTACGGCTTGGTCAGCTCTCCCTTGGCACCGGCCACCAGAACGTCCTTGAATTTGTCGTGGAATTTCTCGACAAATTCGGGCAGGAACGGGTCGGTCTCGCTGCCTTTCTTTGCCGCATCGTTCCACGTCGCCTGGATGAATGGCGCGTAATTCAGGTTCAATGCCCGTGTCACCCAGGATTCGGGTTAGGCCGCACCGCGCGCCATGTCACTTCTTGCCCCAGCCCTTGAACTGCGACGCCAGATCCGTTGGCGCGTCCGGCGGCGTTCTGATGCCTTGTGCCTTGCGCATCGCATAGGTCATCAAGCCAGGAACGGTGGTCACGAACTCGCCGATCGACTTGGGGACCGGCCAGATGTTCGGATCGTTCGGTTCGACCGTGCACTCGGCTTCCACTTCCTGCGGGAAGACCGGTTGCTTGCAGCTCTTGAACACCAGCCAGCGCACCACGGTGAAGGTGCCGATAAAGGGGAAGAGCAACACGCGCTTGAATGGCGTGGTGGCGTTGGTGAAGCCGACCGCGGAAATCAGGCAGGGCGGTCTCAACTTGCAAGTGCAACACGTGAGTTGAATTGAGCGATCTCTTCTTCCAGCGCCTGGTTTGGGGTCTTCCAGCCAAGCGTCTGCCATGGCCGGGCGTTCATCAGGTCGGCGACGCTGTTGAGATACTCCTGGCTGGCCTTGGACAAGTCCACGCCTTTGGGCATGAACTGGCACAGCAGGCCGTTGGTGTTCTCATTGCTGCCGCGCTGCCAGGGCGCATGTGGATCGGCGAACCACAGGTCGATGTTGAGCCGCTTCATCAGCTCTGGATAACACGTCATCTCGGTTCCACGGTCATAGGTGAGGCTTCCCAGCAGGCAATGCGGCAGCTTCTTCATCTGTCGCGTGAAGCCCTCCAGCGCATTCTCTGCAGTACAGCCATCCATCTTGCACAGCACCACAAAGCGCGTCTTTCGCTCCACCAGCGTGCCTACGCACGAGCAGTTGAAATCCCCTTTGATCAGGTCGCCTTCCCAGTGCCCAGGAATCAAGCGCTGCGTCACCTCTTCAGGCCGATGGACGATACGCAGCTCCTCCGGCACCCACGTGCGCTTGGCAGCGGTCGTACGGCGCAAGCCGCGCGTCGGCTTGTGCTGACGAAGCGCTTCCACGAGCTACTTCTTCAAACCACCACGCGGATGCGCGTAGATGTCTGCGCCTCACCCTGGTCGTCGAGGGTTGCCAGGATCACCCGAAGTTGTGTACTGCCATGCGGCCTGGGAAGCTAT
>NZ_JBBYGR010000003.1:33806-34929 GCF_038405005.1 Xanthomonas sp. JL1
AGTACAGCCATCCATCTTGCACAGCACCACAAAGCGCGTCTTTCGCTCCACCAGCGTGCCTACGCACGAGCGGTTGAAAGCCCCTTTGATCAGGTCGCCTTCCCAATGCCCAGGAATCAAGCACTGCGCCACCTCTTCAGGCCGATGGACGATACGCAGCTCCTCCGGCACCCACGTGCGCTTGGCAGCGGTCGTACGGCGCAAGCAGCGCGTCGGCTTGTGCTGACGAAGCGCTTCCACGAGCTCCTTCTTCAAACCACCACGCGGATGCGCGTAGATAGCGGTGTAGATTGTTTCGTGGCTCACGCGTTGACTTGGATCATCCGGATGCATGGCCTTGAGCTTGGCAGCAATTTGCTGGGGCGACCAACGATATAGAACCAAGTCGTCACGCACCTGCTGAAAGATCGCACTGCCTTCAACAAGCCGGCGCCTTCGAACGCAGGCCCTGCGGCGCAGCCGATAGTTGCTGGCTGCGCTGGTTGCCGCATAGCCAGGTGCGCCCTGTCGCCGTATCTCGCGCAACAGCGTGCACGCACTGCGATTGAGTCGCCTTGCAATGGAGTTGAGTCTAAGGGGTGCCTTGAGCACCCTGTCTGTTTTTTGTGCTGCTCCATGGCGCGTATACGGTTGTGTCCCGAGCAAGCAACAACCCTACGAGGCGGCGAGATCCCGACGCGCCACCGCCCTCGCCGCGCATACTGAGAGCGGCTAACAAAACGTAGCGAGCAGTCGTCAGGTGGGCGCGGACGGCGCGCTCAGAACCGCAGTGGACGCGTGATACATGCCGATTCCGAGCACCGGCCGCACCCGCCTGGCGGTGAGCGCATTGGTTTTGTTGGCCGCTCTTAGTTCTACTGTGTTACTAAATCCGAATCCGTTGGTACGGTGAGACCCCGCAACACGGGCAGTGTGGGAGGCTTCTGGCGATAAGCCTAGCCAGTCCGAAGGCCAGCGTGGCAATCGAGTTGGGATGGTGACGTTGCATTGGGGCCAGACCGGCGCGGGCGGACGCTTTTGGATACTGCAGGCATCTTGAATGCGACGGAGTTTTTTTTACTGCGCAGGCGCTCGCGCATCAAGAACCCGTATGCGGCGATGCACAGACTGGCGTGATGGTGAA
>NZ_JBBYGR010000004.1:0-44785 GCF_038405005.1 Xanthomonas sp. JL1
GATCCACTCGCGCACCAGCGCACGACGCGCCGGTGCGCTCACCATTGTTTTTGCAGCGCATCCTTGATCAGGTCGTTCTGGAACACCTGCTCGGCCAGCAACTTCTTCAGTCGCGTGTTCTCGGCCTCCAGGTCCTTGAGCCGCTTGGCATCGGGCACGCTCATGCCGCCGAACTTGCTGCGCCACAGGTAGTAGGACGCCTCACTGAAGCCATGCCGTCGGCACAGGTCCTTGATCGGCATGCCGGCCTCGGCTTCGCGCAGGAAGCCGATGATCTGCTCTTCGGAAAAACGCTTCTTCACGTCCAATCTCCTCGGGTTAGGGAATTGGACTCCAAACTGAGGTGCTACTCAAACTTGGGGGGACGTCGCCGCTGCAGCGGGCGTTTTTCGTCTGAGCGGCAAGGCCAGGCTACCGGCCCAGGCCAACAGCACGCACAAAAGGCCGCACACCACCGGACCCAACGCCATCGCCCATGCTAGCGCCTCGTGGCGACGGTCGCTGGAGTCGCAGGCACTCAACAACAGACCGATCAGTGCGCTGCCGATCGCCAGCGCCACCTGCGCGCTGGCGGTGAGGATGGCGATGCTGTTGGCCTGCTGAGCGGCCGAGTGGCTGCAGGCCAGTTCAGCATGCCGTGCCCAGACCCAGTGCCCAGCGGTGCCGGCCGCCATGCCCATGCCCAACGCGAGCGCTCCATCCAGCCACACGTGCCTGGCCGCATCCAGCGCAAACAGCAGCCCGAAGGCCGTCAGCACGACGCCGCTGGCTCCTAGGCGCCGCAAGGCGGTGGTGAGCCAGCGTGACGCCAGCGGCTGCACCAGGATCGTGCCTGCCGCATAACCGGTCAGCACCGCGCAGCTCCAGCCCGGCGAGCTGCGACCGGTTTGTGCCAGATACGGCGCGAGCTTGGTAAAGGTCGGCAGGGCCAGCGACAGCGCCGCAATCACCGATGGCGGCAGCAGACGCTGTCGTTGCCAGCGCAGCGTCGGAGCCGGCGAGGGCGCACCAGTGGTTGCCACCACATGCGTCTGCAGAGACTGCCGAAGCCACCATGCAGACAGCAGTGCGATCGCGCTGACGGTCGCCACGAAGGCCAGCGCAATCGATGCGGATGTCTGTTCGCCGGCGCGCAACAACAAGCCGATTGCCGCACTGATCGACAACGCAGCCAATCCGCTGCCGATCAGGCGCAGTGCGCTGACGCCGCGCGCGCCCCGCCAAGGCCAACGCGCCAACCCGATCAAGGTGTTCTGGGCGACATCGCCGACCGCGTAAGCGATACGGAAGGGCAGGCTGACAAGGAGCACGCAGACCAAGCGCATTGCCGGTGGCAGCAGCGGCGTCAGAAACAGCAGCGATAACGCAATCGCGGCCCAGGCAATGCCGTGCCATTGCGATCGTCCGGCCCAAGCCAGATTGGCCCCCGGGCGCCAGCGGCGCGCCGCGAAGACGCCCATCGCTGCGCTGATCAGCAGGCCGGCGGCCACTGAGAAGCCCGCCGCCACAGAACTCAGTCCAACATATTCGGTCAACGCAAAAATCAGCAGCAATTCGCCGATGTACCAGAGCAGGCTCTTGCCGAAATGCGCTGCCGCGTAGGCAAGCAATGCGGCAGACGGTAGTGCAGGAGGTAATGCGTGCGGTGGCAATGACATGCGAGTGGTTATAGCCGAGCCGCACGACAGGAAAAAGAAGGCGGCCAGTGCGGACCAGGGCATCCGCGCGCATGTTGGCGTTGGTCACGCCGCATGCAGGTCAGCATTGCAACCAGACCCGACCGCAGCGGCGGCGTCGTGACCCCGTCCTGGCGAAACCCTTACAACGTCGCGGCCAGCCGGCTCGCCTGGTTGATCGCGCGTTTGGCGTCCAGTTCGGCCGCCACATCCGCGCCACCGATCAAATGCGGCTGCTGGCCGTTGGCTTGCAGCGCGGCTAACAATGCGCGACGCGGCTCCTGCCCGGCGCATACCACCACCGTGCCGACGTCGAGCAACTGCTCGCTGCCTTCCGCGCGAATGCGCAGACCGGCATCGTCCACGCCCAGGTATTCCACGCTGCCGAGCATCTTGACGCCCTTGGCCTTGAGCGTGGCGCGGTGGATCCAGCCGGTGGTCTTGCCCAGGCGCGCACCGGGCTTGCCGGGGCTGCGCTGCAACAACCAGACCTGGCGGGCAGGGCGCGCCGGCTGCGGTTTGGTCAACGCGCCGCGTGTTTCGAAGCTCGGGTCCACGCCCCATTCGGCCATCCAGCGTTGCGGGTCCAGCGACGGCGATTCACCCGTGTGTACCAGAAATTCACCGACATCAAAGCCAATACCGCCCGCACCGATGATCGCCACCTTGTCGGCGGCCACGTGGCGGCCCAGCACGACATCGAGATAGCTCACCACCATCGGATGATCGGCGCCGGGGAAATCCACCTTGCGTGGCTCGATGCCGGTCGCCAGCACGATCTCGTCGAAGTCTTTCAGATCAGCCGCCTGCACGCGGGTACTCAAGCGCAGTTGCACGCCGGTCGCCTCGATGCGATGGCCGAAATAGCGCAAGGTCTCGTTGAATTCCTCCTTGCCCGGGATGCGTTTGGCGACATTGAATTGCCCACCGATCGCATCGCTTGCATCGAACAAGGTCACCCGGTGCCCCCGTTCTGCTGCCACTGTCGCGCAGGCCAAGCCAGCCGGGCCTGCGCCGACCACGGCGATGCGCTTGGGCGTGGTGGTCGGCGTGTAGTTGAGTTCGGTCTCGTGCGCAGCGCGTGGATTGACCAGGCAGGTGGCCAACTTGTTGTCGAAGACGTGGTCCAGGCAGGCCTGGTTGCAGGCGATGCACGTATTGATGGCGTGCGACTGCCCGGCGCGCGCCTTGTTGGTCCACTGCGGGTCGGCCAGCAGCGGGCGCGCCAGCGACACCATGTCTGCCGCACCGTCGGCCAGGAGGCGTTCGGCCACGTCCGGCATGTTGATGCGGTTGGTTGCGACCACCGGAATGCGCAGATGCGGCTTGAGCTTGGCGGTGACGCCGGCAAACGCGGCGCGCGGCACCGAAGTGGCGATGGTGGGGATGCGCGCTTCGTGCCAGCCGATACCGGAATTGATGATGGTCGCGCCGGCCGCTTCGATCGCTTGCGCCTGCGCCAGGATTTCCTGCCATTGATTGCCGTTTTCGACCAGATCCACCAGCGACAGCCGATAGATGATCATGAAATCCGGTCCACAGGCCTCGCGGATGCGCCGCACGATCTCCACGGCAAAACGCATGCGCTTGCTGGCATCGCCGCCCCACGCGTCGCTGCGCTGATTGGTGCGCGCGGCGGTGAATTCGTTGATCAGATAGCCTTCCGAGCCCATCACCTCGACGCCGTCGTAGCCGGCCTCGCGTGCCAGCCGCGCGGCGCGTGCATAGGCGACGACCTGCCGGTCCACGGCGCTGGCCGACAAGGCGCGTGGGGTAAACGGGGTGATCGGTGCCTTGAGCTTGGACGGCGCCACCGACAGCGGGTGGTAGGCATAGCGCCCGGCATGCAGCAGTTGCAGGCAGATCTTGGCCCCGTGTTCGTGGACGGCGCGGGTGACCTGGCGATGTGGGCGCACTTCCCACGGCCAGGACAACTTGCCACCGAATGGCTTGAGCCAACCCACCACGTTCGGCGAGAACCCGCCGGTGACGATCAGGCCCACGCCGCCGGCAGCGCGCTCGGCGAAATACGCCGCCAGCTTGGGGAAATCGCGCGCACGATCTTCCAGGCCTGTGTGCATCGAGCCCATCAGAACGCGGTTGCGGAGTTGGGTGAAGCCCAGGTCGAGCGGGGTGAACAGGTGCGGGAAGGGTGAGACGGACGGGCCGGTGGCGGGCGACATGATGTGGATACGCTTGCGTACGGAGTGCGCACGATGCCGTCAAACGCGGCAGGCGGCAAGTCCTCAGGCATCCAGCGCTGCCGTTGGGCGCCGCGGGGCTCGGTCAGCAATACGCCTTCGCTGCCGCCTGCACAAACCGCGCCCCGATGCGCCGGCGCTCTGCGCACCGAGGCGCAGAGCGCCGGCCAACCCTGCCCGGCCGGTGCATTACCAACCGGCCAGGACTAACTTACCGATCGTGTTGCCACTTTCCAGACGGCGGTGCGCCTCGCGCAGGTGTTGCGCATTGATCGGCGACAGCGTTTGCGTATGCGTGGTGCGCAGCTCGCCGGCATCAATCAGGCTGGCGGCCCGGTTGAGGATGCGGTGCTGCTCGACCATATCCTCGGTCGCGTAGCGCGCGCGGGTGAACATCAGTTCCCAATGGATGCCGATGCACTTGGACTTGTAGGGGTCGCCGATCGATAGCGGCCCGCGCGGCTCCACGATCAAGCCCACATGCCCCTGCGGCGCGAGCACTTCACCCAGTTGCTGCCAGTAGCGGTCGGTGTCGGCCAGATTGAGCGCTGCATCCACTGTCTCCATCCCCAGCGCCTGCAGCTGCGGTTGCAGTGGTTGGTGATGATCGATCACGTGGTGCGCGCCCATTTGACGTACCCATTCGATGCTCTCCGGCCGCGATGCGGTGGCAATCACCGTGAAGCCGGCATGCCGCGCCAACTGGATCGCGATGGAGCCCACGCCGCCAGCGCCGCCGATGATCAACAGATGCCTGCCGCGATTGCGCGCACCGTCGAAGGCAAACGGCATGCGCTGGAACAGCAGCTCCCATGCGGTCAGGGTGGTCAGCGGCAGCGCGGCCGCCTGCGCGAAGCTCAGTGAGGTCGGCTTGCATCCGGCGATGCGTGCATCCACCAGCTGGTACTGCGCGTTACTGCCTTGCCGACCGATATCGCCTGCGTAGTAGACCTCGTCGCCGACGGCGAACGCCGTGACCTCCGGGCCCACCGCCTCGACCACCCCGGCTGCGTCGTAGCCCAGGATCTTCGGCGCCTGCAGCGGCTGTGGCTTGGGCGCGCGCACCTTTGTATCGACTGGATTCACCGAGATCGCTTCCACCCGCACCAACAAGTCATACCCCGATGGCGCTGCAGGCGTCGGAAGTTCCAGGTCGAGTAACGACTCGGGGTCATCGATCGGAAGATGGCGGGTGAGGGCGACGGCTTTCATCGGGGCGCTCCGGAGCGGGAAGTTCAGGGTGCGTTGTGGAGTAAGTCGTCTGCAACCATCAACCCCACACTTCAGCTCGAACGGGGCTTGGCGTTCACCAATGTGGTTTTCGGCAGCGCTTGGAACGCTAAATATCAGTCGGTCTGGAAGCCTCTTCAGTCAGCTTAATTGGGCTGCCGTTCATGCAGGTCCGACCCCCGAATTGGATGCCCGGTCCTTTCCTTCATGAAACTGTATACGTAGTATTGCGTGGGATTGCGGGACCTGGTGATTGCTTTCACATGTTATATGACCGTTAACGCGATCTTCACCGAGGCCGGCTTAATCTGCGCCCCGATGGCTCTGGATGTGACGAGCATCTTTACCAAGAACAATGTCTCTATCGGTTTTATCTCCCAAAGAAGGAGCTGTATAAATGAACAAGAAAATTCTCACTGCCGCGTTGCTTGGCGGTCTGGCAGTTGCCCAGGCTGCTTCCGCGCAGGAGTTCGACGACCGTTGGTACCTGACCGGTAGCGCTGGCTTCAATTTCCAGGACCGCGATCGTTTGACCAATGATGCCCCGTTCGTGACCCTGGGCCTGGGCAAGTTCGTGAGCCCGAACTGGTCGATCGACGGTGAACTGAACTATCAGAACCCGAACTTCGACGCCAACCAGGATCTGAACTGGAGCCAGTACGGCATCTCGTTCGACCTGCGTCGCCACTTCATCCAGGAAGGCCGCGGCTGGAACCCCTACCTGCTGTTCGGTCTGGGCTATCAGCGTTCGGAAGAAGAATTCGACGCGACCCCGAACCCGGTGTCGCCGGGCCAGCGTAAGGACGGCAACTTTGCCGCCAAGGCTGGTGTCGGTCTGCAGACCACCTTCGACAAGCGCGTCGCCGTGCGTGCCGAGTTGGCCTATCGCGCTGACTTCAACGACCAGAGCGTCGCCGCTCCGCGCGAAAACTGGTTCGGCGACGTGCTGGCTTCGGTCGGCGTCGTGATCCCGTTGGGACCGGCTCCGTCGACCGCTCCGCCGCCGGCTCCGGCTCCGGTTGCTCCGAGCTGCGCCGATCTGGATGACGACGGTGACGGCGTCAACAACTGCGACGACAAGTGCCCGAACTCGCAGCCTGGCCAGACCATCGGTCCGGACGGTTGCCCGGTGCCTGTCTCGATCGACCTGAAGGGCGTGAACTTCGACTTCAACAAGTCGACCCTGCGTCCGGACGCGATCTCGATCCTGAGCGAAGCGACCGAAATCCTGAAGCGCTACCCCGACCTGAAGGTCGAGGTTGCCGGTCACACCGACTCGAAGGGTACCGACGCGTACAACCAGAAGCTGTCCGAGCGTCGTGCGACCACCGTGTACGACTACCTGACCAAGAACGGCGTCGATGCGTCGCGTCTGGTCGGTCCGATCGGCTACGGCAAGAGCCGTCCGATTGCTCCGAACACCAACCCGGATGGTTCCGACAATCCGGAAGGCCGTGCGAAGAACCGTCGTACCGAGTTGAACGTCCAGAACTAATTGGACCGCTAGCGTTGTTGCAGACAAAACCCGGCCTTGCGCCGGGTTTTGTCTATGCAGGCCCTGGAAAAGCGCGCTCAAGCGCTGCTGATCCTGTCTGTGTTGTCATCCCGGCACGGTTCCTGTTGAAACAGCGTTCATCGCTGCCTACACTCGCCGCGTCAAAACCACACTCATACTTGGAAGAACCCGATGCTGCGTACCGCTACGGCAGGACTGCTCTGTCTCGCTCTGATTCCCGCCGCCTACGCCGCTACGAACTGCGCTGGCAGCACGGTGTCCCAGCCACTGCCGTTGCCCGCTACCGTCGTCGCACCGGCGGCTGCCGAGTTCTACACCCGCAGCGTGCAGTTGGGTATGCCCACCGGCGTGCTGGCACAGCCCTACAGCAGCGACCAGTCGGTGGACCGCGTACTGCTGCGCCTGCGCGTGGAAGGTTGCCAGGATCTGGCCAAGGTCATTCCGCCCGGCGGCACCGTCAACCCGAACGATCCGGCGGCCTACAAGGCCAAGACGGCGTTCGACAACACCCCGTGGCGCTTCGACATGAGCCAGAACGGCAAGCGCATGACGGCAGAAGAATTCGATGCCTGGATGAAGGCGCGCGGTGTGCGCGTGGTCAAGGCACGTCCGGCCGCTGGCGCGGCACCGGCAGCGCCCGCCGCACCTGCGGCCGACGCCAAGCCGGTCGAGAATAAGTAAGCCGCGCGGTCGGGACGGCATGCCCCGGCGGCCACCGCCGGCAACGTCCCGGCAACGTCAGCGTGGTCCGGGAGCGGCAGGCGCAACGCGTGCCCACGTTGCTGCACCCGCCAATGCCGCGCCACGCCATGGGCTGGCGCGCGTGTTGTCCAAGCTCGGTGTGTGTTCGCGCACCGAGGCGGCGCGTTGGATCGCCGATGGCCGCGTCAGCGTCTCGGCACGCGTGGTGCGCGATCCCGAATTTCCAATCCGCGCCGATCAGCAATTCTCAATCACCGTCGACGGGCAGCCGCTGACAGGGCCGGCGCGTTGCTATTTGATGCTCAACAAGCCGCGCGGCGTGGTCACTACCGTGCGCGATGAGCAGGGCAGGGACACGGTCTATCGCTGTTTCGATGGTGCCGGTTTGCCGTGGATCGCCCCGGTCGGGCGCTTGGACAAGGCCAGCGAAGGCCTGCTGCTCTTCAGCAACGATCCGCAGTGGGCGGCGACGGTGACCGACCCGGCGACCGGGCCGGACAAGACCTATCACGTGCAGATCGATTGCCTGCCTAATGTCGCGCAACTGGCGCAGCTGCAGGCCGGTGTGGTCGACCCGGATCCTGAGGGCGAGGGTATGCTGTTGCGCGCCAAGCAGGTCAGCGTGCTGCGCGAAGGCGAGCGCAATGCCTGGCTGGAAATCGTGCTGGACGAAGGCCGTAATCGGCAGATCCGCCGGCTATTGGCTGCCGTGGACATCGGTGTGCTGCGGCTGATGCGCGTGGCGATCGGTCCGCTGGCGATGGGCGAGCTCGGCAAAGGCGCGTGGCGGATGCTGAGTGCCGAAGAAGTCAGGGCGTTGGTACCGGCGGCGCACGCCAGCGCGCCAGACGCGCGCTGAGCAGGGCGCTGACCACCTCGTAAGCGCGCGGGTCGCCGGCGCCGTTGGCATCGTGACGGCGGCCTTTGGCGTGATTGCAGCCGGCGCAGGCCAGCGCCAGATCGCGCGCATCGTTGGCATCGTCGCCCACCAACGCGCACAGCGCCGCCGCTGCGTGCCGCCCAAACCAGGCTTGCGGCACCACGTGTTCCAGCGTGGTGTGGCCAAGCGGCTCGCCGTCGGCGCGCACCTGCAGATGCAGGCGGCAGTGCAGGCAGCGCGTATGCCAATGACCGTCGAGCAGTTGCGCCTGCGCATCGGTCTGCGCCGCCAGCAGCAGCCGTTGGCGCAGCGCCGTGCGCATGCTCAGGCGTCGATCACCTTCAGTTCGCGCCCGATCTTGATGAATGCGGCGATCGCTTGATCCAGGTGCTCGCGCGTATGCGCCGCGCTGATCTGAGTGCGGATACGCGCTTGCCCGTTGGGTACCACCGGGAAGAAAAAACCAATGGCGTAGATGCCTTCTTCCAGCAAACGCTCGGCGAATTTTTGCGCCAGCGGTGCCTCGTACAGCATCACTGGGCTGATCGGATGCACGCCGGGTTTGACGTCGAAACCGGCGGCGGTCATGCGTGCGCGGAAATACGTGGTGTTGTCGACCAGCTGCGTGCGCAGCTCGCCGGCGGCATCCAGCATCTCGAAGGCCTTGATGCCGGCGGCCACCACGTGCGGTGGCAACGAGTTGGAGAACAGGTAGGGGCGCGAACGTTGGCGCAGCAGCTCGATCACCTCTCGCTTGGCGGTGGTGAAGCCACCGAGAGCGCCACCCATGGCCTTGCCCAGGGTGCCGGTGAAGATATCGATCTGGTCGAGTACGCCCTTGACCTCGGCCGAGCCGCGGCCGGTGGCACCGAGGAAGCCGGTGGCGTGGCATTCGTCGATATGCACCAGCGCGTTGTACTTGCGGGCCAGGGCAGTGATTTCGTCCAACGGCGCGATGAAGCCGTCCATCGAGAACACACCGTCGCTGGTGATCAGCTTGGTCTTGCAGCCGGCGGCGTCGGCGGCCTGCAACTGCGCCTCCAGGTCGACCATGTCGCAGTTGGCGTAGCGGAAGCGCTTGGCCTTGCACAGGCGCACGCCGTCGATGATGGACGCATGGTTGAGCGCGTCGGAAATGATCGCGTCGTGCTCGCCGAGCAGCGGCTCGAACAGGCCGCCGTTGGCATCGAAGCAGGCCGCGTAGAGGATGGTGTCTTCGGTACCGAAGAACTCGGCGATGGTGCGTTCGAGCTGCTTGTGCAGATCCTGGGTGCCGCAGATGAAGCGCACCGAGGCCATGCCGAAGCCGTGGCTATCCAGCGCGTCCTTGGCGGCCTGGATGATGTCCGGGTGATCGGCCAGGCCCAGATAATTGTTGGCGCAGAAATTCAGCACGCGGCGGCCATCGGCCAGGGTGATCTGGGCCGACTGCGGGCCGGTGATGATGCGCTCGGACTTGAACAGGCCCTGGGCCTGGATCGCGTCCAGTTCGGCGGCGTAATGGGCGGTCAGCGCGGCGGGAGCGGTGGTCATGGCGGTCGCAGTGGCAGAAAGAAGCGCAATGTTAACGATCACGGTGGCATACCACTACGTCATACAAAATCGGCATAAGCGGCGGCGCTGATGTCATTTCACCGCCTGCGTGACGCTGCGCAGCATGGCATGCTTGCTGTTCAGCTGTGCTCAACCGGCCAGGAGATTGTCGTGACATACCCCCGTATCCGTCTTGCTTGCCTTCTTTGCACCCTGCTGGTCCTGGCCGGCCCGGCAGGCGCACGCGAGATCGGGCTGCTTAACGTGAGCTACGACCCCACCCGCGAGTTCTACCGCGACTACAACACCGCTTTTGCCGCGCACTGGAAACAGCAGCACCCGCAGGACGCCGTCACCGTGGAAACCTCGCACGGCGGCTCGGGCAAGCAGGCGCGCGCGGTGATCGATGGCATCGAGGCCGACGTGGTGACGTTGGCGCTGGCCTACGACGTGGATGCCATCGCGCAAAAGGCCAAGCTGATCGATACCGATTGGGAAGCGCGCCTGCCCGACAACAGTGCGCCGTACACCTCGACCATTGTGTTTCTGGTGCGCAAGGGCAACCCCAAGAACATCCATGACTGGCCGGACCTGCTGCGCTCGGGCGTGTCGGTGGTGACCCCGAATCCGAAGACCTCCGGTGGCGCGCGCTGGAACTATCTGGCCGCCTGGGCGTACGCCGACCATATCTTCAAGGGCGACCGCGAGCGCACCCTGCGCTACATGCAGGCCTTGTTCCGCAATGTGCCGGTGCTGGATACCGGCGCGCGCGGCGCAACCACCACGTTCGTGCAGCGTGGGATCGGTGATGTGCTGCTGGCCTGGGAAAACGAGGCGCTGCTGGCGCGCGAGGAATTGGGCAAGGACAAGTTCGAGATCGTGGTACCGAAGTTGTCGATCCTGGCCGAGCCATCGGTGGCGCTGGTCGACAAGAACGTCGACAAGCATGGCACCCGCGAGGTGGCCGAAGCCTACCTGCGCTATCTGTACGCGCCGGAAGGCCAGAAGCTGGCAGCCAAGCATTTCTATCGCCCGCGGCATCCGGAATTTGCCGACCCCGCCGACATGGCGCGTTTCCCGGATATCCAGCTGGTGACCATCCAGCAGGCGTTTGGCTCTTGGGACAAGGCGCAACAGGAGCACTTCGCCGACGGTGGTGTGTTCGACCAGATCCAGGCCAACAAGTAGGCGATGGCGATGTCGGTTGCACCCCACTCAGCGCCGTCATCGCGCCGACGCGTGATGCCGGGGCTGGGCCTGAGTTTGGGTATCACCCTGACCTGGCTTGGCCTGATCGTGCTGATCCCGCTGCTGGGGATCTTTATCAAGACCAGCGGCCTGGGTTGGGAGGGTCTGTGGCGGATATGGAGCGAGCCGCGCGTGCTGTCGGCATTGCGGGTGAGCTTCGGTACGGCGCTTGCGGCTGGCGCTTTCAATGCGGTGATGGGCACGTGGGTGGCGTGGGTGTTCGTGCGCTACCAGTTTCCGGGCAAGCGCTTCCTGGATGCGGTGATCGATCTGCCGTTTGCGTTGCCGACGGCGGTGGCCGGCATTGCGCTGACCGCGCTGTATGGCGGCAAGGGTTGGGTCGGCCGCTGGCTGGAAGCAATCGGTATCAAGGTGGCTTACACGCAGCTGGGCATCGTGCTGGCGCTGGTGTTCGTCGGCTTACCGTTCGTGGTGCGCGTGGTGCAGCCGGTGCTGGCCGAGAGCGATCGCGAAGTAGAGGCTGCCGCTGCCACATTGGGCGCCTCGCGCTGGCAAACGGTATGGCGGGTAGTGCTGCCAGGCGTGTGGCCAGCGGTCCTGACCGGATTCGCGCTGGCGTTCGCACGTGGCGTGGGTGAGTACGGTTCGGTGATCTTCATCGCCGGCAACTTGCCCAATTCCACCGAGATCGCGCCGCTGCTGATCACCATCCGGCTGGAAGAGTTCGACTATGCGGGCGCGACTGCCATTGCCGCGGCGATGTTATTACTGTCATTCGTCATTTTGCTGGTGGTCAATACCTTGCAGGCACGCCTGCTGCAGTATCAACGGAGGCCCGCATGAGCGATGCTGTTTCCTCGCTGCCCTCCATGTTGCCGACCCATGCCATGACCAGGCAGGCGCGTCGCATCACCGAGTCGGCCAGCAACGAGCCGCGTTGGGTGCAATGGCTGATGATGTTCGGCGCGGTACTCTTTTTGTTGGCGTTTTTGCTGCTGCCGCTGGTGCTGGTGTTTGCCGAGGCGTTGCGTGGCGGTTGGGAGACCTTCCTGCGCGTAGTGGTCGACCCGGACGCGTTGTCGGCGAT
Source organism: Xanthomonas sp. JL1 (assembly GCF_038405005.1). Taxonomy (NCBI): domain Bacteria; kingdom Pseudomonadati; phylum Pseudomonadota; class Gammaproteobacteria; order Lysobacterales; family Lysobacteraceae; genus Xanthomonas; species Xanthomonas sp. JL1. The sequence continues at coordinate 12,035 of NZ_JBBYGR010000004.1, forward strand.
CAAGCTGACCTTGCTGGTGACGGCGATCGTGCTGCCATTGAATCTGATATTCGGCGTGGCCGCTGCGTGGGCCATCAGCAAGCACCAGTTCTGGGGCAAACGTCTGCTGGTCAGCCTGATCGACCTGCCGTTTTCGGTGTCGCCGGTGGTGGCGGGCTTGATCTTCGTGCTGATCTTCGGCCGCAGCGGCTGGGCCTGGCCATTGATCGACGAAGGCTGGCATGTGCAGTTGCCGGCGCTGGGCGAATGTGTGATCCAGCTGCCGCGGATCGTGTTCGCGTTGCCGGGCATCGTGCTGGCGACCACGTTCGTGACCTTCCCCTTCATCGCGCGCGAACTGATGCCGCTGATGGAGCAGCAGGGCAGCGACGAAGAACTGGCGGCACTGAGTCTGGGCGCGAACGGCTGGCAGATGTTCTGGCGAGTGACGCTGCCCAATATCCGTTGGGGCCTGTTGTATGGCGTGCTGCTGTGTGCGGCGCGTGCGATGGGCGAATTCGGCGCTGTGTCGGTGGTGTCCGGGCATATCCGTGGACGCACCAACACGCTGCCGCTGCATGTGGAAATTCTCTACAACGAATATGCCTACAGCGCCGCATTCGCCTGCGCCTCGCTGCTGGCACTGACCGCGCTGCTGACCTTGGCGCTGAAGACGTATCTGGAATGGCGGCACGGCGATTCGCTGGCCGCCAACCACCGCCACTGAGGTGACCATGGGCATCCGCATCCACCATCTGCGCAAGCAGTTCGAGACCTTTACCGCGCTGGACGACATCACCCTGGATGTGCGCCAGGGCGAGTTGCTGGCGTTGCTCGGACCCTCCGGCTCGGGCAAGACCACGCTGCTGCGCATCATGGCCGGGCTGGAGCATGCAGATGGCGGGCAGGTGCTGTTCGGCGATGAAGATGCCACCCGCATGAGCGTGCAATCGCGTCGGGTCGGCTTCGTGTTCCAGCATTACGCACTGTTCAAGCATATGGACGTGTTCGAGAACATCGCGTTCGGCTTGCGCGTACGCCGCGGCAACGAGCGTTGGGCCGAAGCGCGCATCCGTGCACGCGTGGAGGAACTGCTGGCGCTGGTGCAGCTGCAGGGTCTGGAACAGCGTTATCCCACCCAGCTCTCCGGCGGCCAGCGGCAGCGCGTGGCGTTGGCGCGTGCGCTGGCAATCGAGCCGTGCGTGTTGTTGCTCGACGAGCCGTTCGGCGCGCTGGATGCGCAAGTGCGCCGCGATCTGCGCCGCTGGCTCCGCGAGCTGCATGAACGCACCGGCCTGACCACGGTATTCGTCACCCACGATCAGGAAGAAGCGCTGGAACTGGCCGATCGGGTGGCCATCCTCAACCGCGGCCGCATCGAGCAGCTCGACACACCGGCAATGATCTACGACAAGCCGGCCTCGCCTTTCGTGTATTCGTTCGTTGGGGCAGTGAACCGGATCCCCGGGGTGCTGGCGCAGGGCCAGATCCAGGTGGCTGGGCACGCACTTCCCTTGGCCAATGCCGCGCTGGCTGCAGGGCCGGTGGAGGTGTACGTGCGGCCGGAAGATCTGGTGCCCGATGAGGCCGGCTGGCCGGCGACGGTGGCGTGGTCGCAGCGCAGCGGGGCACGCCTGCGTCTACGCGCAACGCTGGAGCCGGCAGGCAACGAAGTGGAAGTGGAACTGCCTGCCTCGGCCGGTAGCTTTCAGCCAGGGCAACAGTTGCGGCTGGCGGCGCGGCAGTACGGGGTCTTTCCTGCCGTTTGATCGTCAGCGATGCTCTCCCGCGCATGGGCGAGGATACCCGCCGTGCGAATGGGTGAAGCGCTTGGCTCGACCAGCAGACGGGCGCAAGCGGCGACGATACCGGAACCTGGCGGACTGCGGTCTGGCCTGACATGGTGTAGGGGAATGCGGCGATGCAGACTGCGTCTCAAGAAGCGGTTTCTGGCGTCGATGACGTTGCCGGTAGCACTCCTATCGGCCTCTGACGCGCCGAAGGTGTGCGCTGTGTCAAGCGAGCGATACTTTTATGTTGTGCTGCTATGGCATTCCAACTATGAAGTGAAGGCAATTCCGATTCGCGCGATTCGATCACCCATCGCTCTAGGAGATGCCCGATGAAGATGTCTACGCTTGCTTGTTGTCTCTTGCTGTCGCTGAGTGCCGCGCCGTTGGCGCAGGCGCAGGAACAGGAAGCCCCCGTGTCGCCGTTCACCGGCACCTTTGCAGTCACCAGCGACTACGTGTTCCGCGGTGTGTCCCAGACCAACGGGGATCCTGCATTCCAGGCCGGGCTGACCTACAAGCATCCTTCCGGCTTCTACGTGGCCGCCTGGACATCCAACGTCGATCCCGGCGAAGGCGATCCGGATTGGGAAGTGGATACCACGGTCGGCTATGGTGTCGAACTGGGCAAGCAGTGGGACCTCGATGTCGCGGTCACCCGCTACAACTATCCGGGTGCGGGCAAGACGAACTACAACGAACTGGTCACCAAGACGACGTTCCTGAAGACCTACAGCCTCACCGTCGGATACACCAACGATCTGTACGGCACCAAGACCGACGGCTATTACTATGCGCTGGATGCCAACTGGCCGTTGCCGCACAAGTTCAGCATCGGTGCGCATGTCGGGCACACCCGCTACACATCGGCGCTGAAGCAGGTGGATCACGACTACAACGATTACGCGATCACCGTCGGCAAGAGCTTTGGCCCGCTTGCGTTGAACATCGGCTACTACGACACCAGCGAGCCTGCCGAATTCGGTTTCGGTCGTCCTAATACCGAAGGCCGGACCGTCGCCACCGCCACGGTGACCTGGCCGTGACACGGCTGCACTGAGCGAACACGCAAAAGGCGCCCTCGGGCGCCTTTTGCGTTCAAGCGGTTTGTGCGGTCAATTCCAGCTCAGCACGACCTTGCCGGCCTTGCCTGCTTCCATCAGGTCGAAGCCCTTCTGGAAATCGTCGATCGGCAGCTGATGGGTCAGCACCTTGTGCAGCGGAAAACCCGACAGCACCAGCTGCGTCATCTTGTACCAGGTCTCGTACATCTTGCGGCCGTAGATGCCCTGCACGGTGAGGCCCTTGAAGATGATCTTGTCCCAGTCGCAACCGGCGCCGCGCGGCATGATGCCGAGCATGGCGATCTTGCCGCCGTGGTACATGCAATCGAGCATGTCGTTGAACGCGCGCGGGTTGCCGCTCATTTCCAGGCCCACGTCGAAGCCTTCCATGTGCAGGTCGGCCATGACGTCCTTGAGCGAGGTCTTTGACACGTTGACCACGCGCGTGGCACCCATATCGGCGGCCAGCTTGAGACGGAAATCATTGACATCGGTGACCACCACATTGCGCGCACCGATATGCTTGCAGATGCCGGCCGCAATGATGCCGATCGGGCCGGCGCCGGTGATCAGCACGTCCTCGCCGATGACGTCGAATTCCAGCGCGCAATGCGCGGCATTGCCGTAGGGGTCGAAGAATGCCGCCAACTCGGACGGAATCTGGTCCGGGATCGGCCACAGGTTGCTGGCCGGCATCACCATGTATTCGGCGAAGGCACCATTGACGTTGACGCCGATGCCCATGGTGTTGGGGCACAGGTGCGGGCGGCCGCCACGGCAGTTGCGGCAATGGCCGCACACGATGTGGCCTTCGGCCGACACCCGTTGACCGACCTGATAGCCGGTCACTGCCGAACCGAGCTCGGCCACGCGACCGACGAATTCATGGCCGATGGTCAGGCCCGGCTTGATCGTGCGCTGGCTCCACTCGTCCCACAGGTAGATGTGCAGATCGGTGCCGCAAATGGCGGTCTTTTCCAGCTTGATCAGCACCTCGTTGGGGCCGGGCGTCGGCACTGGCACCTGTTCCAGCCAGATGCCCTTGTTCGTTTCGCGCTTGACCAGCGCCTTCATCGTCTGCGCCATCTGGCGGAACCTGCTGAGTGAACGTAAGCCGGCGATTATAGGCGTCGCGGCCTCTATGCCATACGGCGGTGCAATGATGCCGCCCTGGATCCACGGTAGGGCAGGGCCGATCTGGCCCGTGCCCGTTGAGACGACGTTGGCACCTCAGCACAGGATGAGAGCCGCCGCCCACACCTGTCGCCGCCTGCGCGGGTAGCGCGTTCGCCAAACATCGCAGGCGTGAGTCATCGGCGCCTGCATCGCTCCAATGCCCTTGCTCCGCGCTACGGCCTCATCGACGGCGCGGCAGCGCTGGCTTGGATGCATGGCGCGCAGCCTGGTCTTTTTGGCCCGGCAGGCGCAAGGAGCAGGCAGCGGGGCCAGAGCAGCTAAAAAACCACTGCACCGTCGCCATGCGGGCGCGCCCGCCACTCCGAATCGGCGTGTACCACGCGTACATTCCGGTGGTGAGCGCGCCGTCCATGGCCATCTGCCCGCTGCTCGCGACGTTGCTCGGCCGCGCTTAGAACTTCACATCCAGACTCATGAAGTACTGCCGTGGGGCGCCGACCACCATGGTCTGGTTGTAGCCATCCGGATCGGAGGCGACATAGCCGTTGGTGCCGGTGCTGGCGAAGTAGCGCTTGTCGGTGAGGTTACTGACGTTGAGCGCCAGGGCGACATCCGCCACGCCGCCGACGCGGCCGAAGTCGTACCGCGCGCCGGCATTCAACAGCCAGTACGACGGCACCTGCGAGTCGTTGAGGAACGTGATGTAGCGCTTGTCCACGTACTTGCCATCCAGATCCAGACGCAGATTGCCGATCTGGTAGCTGGCGCTGGAAGAGAACATCAACGCCGGGATGCCGACCACATCCTTGCCGGATGTCGCGACCACACCGTTGTTGAGGTAATTGTCCTGGTAACGCGAGCGGTTCCAGGAGAGCGAGTTCAACCAGCTCAAGCCTTCGGTCGGGTGCCACATCAGTGTCAGATCCGCACCGGCGCTATGCACTGCGCCGATGTTGCTGAGGATCGCGGCGCAGGTCTGCACCGCGGTGCACGGCGAGGTGGTCAGCAGGCGATTGGAGAACCTGGTGAAGTAGGCATCGGCCGACAGCTGGAACTGCGCATCCTGCACGCGATAGCCCACCTGCACGGTCTGCGATTCTTCCGGCTCCAGCGTGGAGCGGCTGCGGTCGAAGGCGGCCTGCGAGGTGGCGAACGGGGTGAAGCCGAAGGCGGCGATGTTCTTGCTAAAGGACGCGTAGAGGTCCTGGCGCTCGTCGAGTTTGTAGTTCACGCCCACCTGCGGCAGGAAATGATCTTCGGCGGGAATGCGGCCTTGCGCCAGTGCGGTGGTCGGCACCAGCGATTGCGCGCGCGTGGTGGTACTGAGCGCTTTTGCGCCGTAATTCAGCGTAAGGCGATCGTCGAGCAGGCGCACGGTGTCCTGCAGATACAGCATGCGCGTCTGCGTGGTGTAGCGCTGCAGGAAATCGTGGCGGAACGGGATCTGTGCTTCGTAAACCTTGTACAGCGAGGTCTGCCCCTCGTTGCCAAGCGCGAAGTAATTGCGGCCCTGCGAGGTGCGCGCGTTCTCTGCCCAGGCGCCCACTTCCAGGTCGTGATTACCCCATGACCATTTCAATGCGCTGGTGCCGCCGAAGCGATCCAGGCGGTAGTCGGTGGTGCGCATCGACAATGGAATGTCTGCGGAGGTGCGCACGTACGGCGTCACCCATTGGCCTTCGCCACGATTACCGTGGTAGTACCCACTGCCATCGAGCGTGGCGCCGCCAAACACGAACGTGCCCGACAAGCCCGCCAGGTTGTCGCGACGCAAGCCGCCGCCGGCGTAATACATGGCATCGAGCCAGCTGTAGTCGCTGGGCAGGCCGGCCAGCGATTGCGGGTAGCCGTTCGCCACGCCGCTGGTGGCGCCGGTGTTCTGATACGCGCGTGCCATCTGCACGGCGGTGGCCCAATCCGGCTGCAGGTAATCGTAGTCCCAGCCAAGCGCGCGCTGGCTGGTCAACGACAGATCCATGTAGTCGTATTCCTTGCGCCGCGAGGTATCCACGAACAGGCTCAGACGGTTGCCGTCGCCCCATTGGTATACCGTCTTGAGATTGGCCTGCTCGGATGTTTGATCGCCGTCGCCCTTCCACTTGTCGGTGCTGGCATTGGCGTAAGACAGATATGCCGACAGCCCATCGCGATCGCCGGTGTCAGCGCGCACGAAGGTACGCCGCGTTGCGTCGCTGCCCATCGTCTGTACCAACCGCGCACCCGGGGTGGTCTGCGGATCGGCCGAGTAGAACTGCATCGTGCCGCCGAGATTGGTGTTGGACGCTGTGCCAAGTGCGCCGGCGCCTTGCGCAATCTCCACCGAACCGAGGTTTTCCGAAATGATGGCGCGCGTGATGTGCAAGCCATTGGTCACGCCGTAGCTCATGTTGCCGAGCGGAATGCCGTCGAGCGTATGACCCAGGCGGCTTTGATCGAAGCCATGCAAGGTGACCTGTGTGGACCACTCGTACGTGCCAAACGGATCGGCCGACTGGAACTGCACGCCCGGTAGTTTCTCCACCGCCTTGAATGCGCTGCTGCCGGGTGTCAGCTGCTCGATATCCTGCCGGCTGATGCGCTGCACCTGGCGCGTGCTGCCTTGCGATACCACATTGATTGCATCCAGCTGCGTGGCATTGGTGGCGGCATCGGCGGGCGCCGCTGCTTCCGCTGCAGGAGCAACAGTAAACGGTTCGGCCGGCGACGCGGCCTGCGCGACGACGGGAAGCAGCGTTGCCAGGGCGAGCGCCAGCGGAGTGACATGAAAGCGACGAGTGGAAATCATGGGGGGTAGTCCTGTTCGGGCACGGCTGAGAGCGGACGCACGGTGCAATGCGTTTGCGCTGCCAGCCAACGCGCGTACCGGCACGCTGCGCGATCTCGAGCATGTGGTGATCCTGATGCAGGAAAACCGCTCGTTCGATCATTACTTTGGCGTGTTACGTGGCGTGCGTGGGTTCGGCGATCCGCGCGCGCTGCAGCTGCGCGACGGTCACCCGGTATGGAGTCAGCCCGCAGCCGATGGACGACGTCTGCTGCCGTTTGCGTTCGATTCGCAAACTACCTGCGCGCCCTTGATCAAAAGCCTGGATCACTCCTGGAAGGCCGGCCATGGGCAAGACCCGGCACGCTGGGCCGAATACGATGCGTGGGTGCCGTACAAGGGCGAATTGACGATGGGATATTTCCAGCGTCATGACATCCCGTACTACCACGCGCTTGCCGACGCGTTCACCATTTGCGATGGCTACTACTGCTCGCTGCACGGGCCGACCAATCCTAATCGCATGTATCTGTTCACCGGTACCAGCGGCCAGAGCATGGGCAACTTCGGTGCGCAAGCAGTGACCAACGCCGACGACAGCAACTGGACCGCCGATATGGCGCGCGACAAGCCCGGTTACGCGGCGTTGGAGTGGACCACGTACGCGCAGCGTCTGCAGGCGGCCGGCGTGGACTGGCGCGTCTCTCAGGAATACGACAACTTCGGCTGCAATTCGCTGGCGTATTTTTCGCACTATCGCGATCTGCACACCGACGACGAACGTTACCAGCGTGCCCGTGCATGCGTTCCCGGTTCCACTGCTGAAAATGCCGTCATCACCCAGGCCGAGCATCTGGTTGCCGCAATCGCTGCCGATGTGCAGGCCAATCGTTTGCCGCAAGTATCGTGGGTCATTCCGCCCACCGCATATTGCGAACATCCGGAAGCACCGCCTGCGTATGGCGAGTCGCTGGTGGCGCGTTTGATCGCTGCGCTCACCGCCAACCCCGAGGTGTGGGCAAAGACCGCGCTGATCATCAACTACGACGAAAACGACGGCTTCTTCGATCATGTGCCCGCGCCATTGCCGGCACTGGACGCACGCATGGGGCGCAGCAATGTCGACACGCGTGGCGAGGTCTACGACGGCTTGCCGATCGGCCTGGGCATTCGCGTGCCGATGCTGGTGATTTCACCTTGGACGCGCGGTGGCTGGGTCAACTCGCAGGTGTTCAATCACACCTCGGTGTTGCGCTTGCTGGAACGGCGCTTCGGCGTGGCCGAGCCGAACATCAGCCCATGGCGGCGTGCGGTCAGTGGCGATCTCACCAGTGTGTTCGACTTTCGCAAGCCGGACGATTCGGCATTGAGTGCGTTGCCGTCGGTCGATGACTATCGCGCACGCACAGCTGCCGTGCGCGATAAACCGCTGCCGGTTCCGCCCACCGCCGCAACGATGCCGAAACAGGAGTCAGGACAACGTCCCGCGCGCGCATTGCCATACGCATTGCAAGTGCACGCACGCGTGCACGCTGCCACCGGCCTGCAATTGCAGTTCGTCAACAGCGGCGCAGCTGCAGCGGCGTTCAACGTTTACAGCAGCGCTGCCAACGGCGGCCCGTGGTACTACACGGTGCTACCCGGCACGCAGCTGGATGATGCGCCGGTCGATGCCACGCAGAACGGTGCGTACGCCCATGCGTTTGCATGGGCCGAATGGCTTTTTGCGCGAATTCGCGGGCGAGGTGTCGCAGGCTTCCCCTCCATCGGCAGTGCCGTGGGTGGACGCGCGGCAGGATGGCGACGCCTTGGTGCTGGAGATCGGCAATGCGGGGCAGCGCGCATGCACCTTGCAGCTGCGTGCGCTGGACTACGCAGATCCAACCGCGCGCACGTTGCGGCTGGCCGCAGGTCAGCGCGAGACCATTCGCTTCGCGCTCGCCGCCAGCGACCACTGGTACGACCTTGTAGTCGAGCAACCGGGTAGCGCCTTCCGTCGCCGGCTGGCCGGGCATCTGGAAACCGGCAGGCCCGGTCGCAGCGATCCCGCGTTCTGCCGCGTCTAAGCGCGGCCCACGCCCAGCCCCGCACGCTGCAGGCCGATCAACTGGCGCGTGCTGCGCGCCGCCGTATCTGCGTGTCGAGAGCGTGCGCGCAGACCCTGCCATCAGTCATGGGTTGCGCCGCAGACACTGGCGTTACACTGTAACGAAAATGACTCTGGGGCTTTCGATGCGTCCAAACCTGTTCGCTGTTTCCATGCTGGCCACGCTGGCAGTGGCGTCATCTGCACAAGCCGGCGAGGGAATGTGGGTTCCACAACAACTGCCGGAGATTGCCGGCCCACTGCAGCAAGCCGGCCTGCGTCTGTCGCCGCAACAACTGGCCGACCTGACCGGCGATCCGATGGGCGCCGTGGTGTCGCTGGGCGGCTGCACCGCCAGTTTCGTGTCGCCGCAAGGGCTGGTGGTGACGAACCACCATTGCGCCTACGGCGCGATCCAGCTCAACTCCACTGCGCAGAAGAATTTGATACGCGACGGTTTTAGCGCCACCAGTGCCGGCGCGGAACTGAGCGCCGGACCGAACGCGCGCATCTACGTGCTGGACCGCATCACCGACGTCACCGCGCAGGCGAAGGCGGCGATCGTCGGCGCCGGCAGCGATGCGCTCAAGCGTACCCAGGCGCTGGAAACGTTCGACAAGGCACAGGTCGCGGCCTGCGAGTCCGAGACCGGTTACCGCTGCGAGCTGTATAGCTTTTCAGGCGGCAATACCTACCGCTTGTTCCGCACCCTGGAGATCCGCGACGTGCGCCTGGCCTACGCGCCGCCATCGGGGATCGGCAAATTCGGCGGCGACATCGACAATTGGATGTGGCCGCGCCACACGGGCGATTTCTCGTTCTACCGCGCCTATGTCGGCAAGGACGGCAAGCCCGCCGCCTATGCCAAGGACAACGTGCCGTACCGGCCCCAGCACTTCCTGAAATTTGCCGACCAGCCGCTGGGCGCTGGCGACTTCGTGATGGTGGCCGGCTATCCCGGCCGCACCAATCGCTACGCGCTGGCCGCCGAATTCGACAACACCGCCAACTGGGCGTATCCCACCGCCGGACGGCAGTACCGCGAGCTGATTGCGCTGGTCGAGCAGGCCGGCAAGCAGGACCCGGACATCCAGGTGAAGTACGCCGCAGCCATGGCCAGCTGGAACAACGCCGCCAAGAACTACGAAGGCCAGCTGCAGGGTTTCAAGCGCATCGACGCGGCCAGGCAGAAGCAGGCCGAAGAACGCGCGGTGCTGGCCTGGCTCAAGCGCCAGGGCCGCGACGGCCGCGCCGCGCTGCAGGCACATACGCAACTGCTGGCACTGGACGAGCAGGCCAAGGCCACCCGCGACCGCGACTTGATCCTGCGCCAGATGCGCCGTACCGGTGTGCTCGGCAGCGCGCTGTCGCTGTACCGCCTGGCAATCGAACGCGCCAAGCCTGACGCCGAGCGCGAACCAGGCTACCAAGCGCGCGACTTGCCGGAGATCGAGGGCGCGCAGAAGCAGATGGAGCGTCGTTACGTTGCCTCGATGGATGGGCAGTTGCAGCGCTACTGGTTCGATCAGTACCTGAAGCTGCCCGCCGCGCAGCGCTTGCCGGCGCTGGACCAATGGCTGGCCGGCGCCGACGCGCAGGCCGCTGCGGCGCGACTGACCGGCACCAAGCTTGGCAGCACGGAAGAACGCTTGAAGTGGCTGCATGCCGACCGCGCCGCGTTCGAGGCCAGCGACGATCCGGCGCTGCGCTATGCGGTGGCGCTGATGCCGTCGCTACTGCAGATCGAGCGCGACGAAAAGCGCCGTGAAGGCGAAGAACTGCTGGCGCGTCCGCGCTATCTGCAGGCGCTGGCGGACTACAAGAAGAGCCAGGGTGAGTTCGTCTATCCGGACGCCAATTCCTCGCTGCGCATCACCTTCGGTAACGTCAAGGGCTACACCCCCAAGGATGGTGTGGCCTACACGCCGTTCACCACCCTGGAGGGAGTGGCCGCCAAGGACACCGGCGCCGATCCGTTCGATTCGCCCAAGGCCCTGCTGGATGCGGTCAAGGCCAAGCGCTATGCCGGCCTGGAAGATAAGCGCCTGGGCACGGTGCCGGTCAACTTCCTGTCGGACCTGGACATCACCGGCGGCAACTCCGGTTCGCCAGTCATGGACGCGCAGGGCAAGCTGGTCGGCCTGGCGTTCGACGGAAATTGGGAGTCGGTGAGCAGCAACTGGGTCTTCGACCCGGCAATGACCCGCATGATCGCCGTAGATAGTCGTTATCTGCGCTGGATCATGACCGAAGTCGCCCCGGCGCCACAGCTGTTGAAGGAACTCGGCGTGCGCTGACGCGGGCGGCCGGCGGGGCGGCGTCAGGGGTATGATGCGGTCCGGTTTCGCTGCGGCGAGCCGGTCCCTCCCCCCAAGGAACTCCCAGCGCATGCGCATCCTGCTTGCTCGTCACGGCGAGACGCCGTGGAACGCCGAAGGCCGTTACCAGGGCCAGATCGATATTCCGCTGTCGCCGGTTGGCGAAGGTCAGGCGCGCGCGTTGGGCGAACGGCTACACGCGCTGCAGATCGACCGCGCAGTGGCGTCGCCGCTGTCGCGTGCGCAGGCCACTGCCAAGGCTGCGCTGGGCGCGTCGCGCGAGGCGCTGTTGCAGACCGATGCCGATCTGCAGGAAATTGCGCACGGCGAGTGGGAGGGCCTGCTGGCCAGCGAGATCAACGACAAGGATCCAGCACGTTTGCGCGCCTGGCGCGAAGAGCCCGACACCGTGCTGATGCCGGGCGGCGAATCGTTGCGTCAGGTGCTGGACCGCAGCTGGCGCGGCCTGGTGCGCGCCGCCGATGGACTGGGCGCCGACGACACCTTGCTGGTGGTCGCACACGATGCGGTCAATCGCGTGATCCTGTGCAATATCCTGGGGCTGCCGCTGTCCAAGCTGTGGAGCTTCCGCCAGGCCCCGACCACGCTCAATCTGCTCGAAGGCGATGACGTCGAGCACCTCGAAGTGGTCCGCCTCAACGACTGCGCCCACCACACACCGTTCTTTGGTGAGGCCAAGCATCGGGCGTTGTAGCCTCTGGCAACCTCAGCGCAGGTCTACCAGGACGGAGACGAGTCATCATAGGCATGTTGCGAGACACAGGACGTCTGCAGCGCGTCTGCCTCTTTCTGGCATTCTCGTTTTTTTCTGTTTGGTCCACTACTCCAGGGTTCTTCCGCCGACGAATGCATTGGTCGATCTGACCTTTGTGGTCGCATGTGTTGCAGTTGCGATGTTTTTTCCTTGTTGCTCTGGGCCAATGCAACTGGCCGGCTTCAACGTCAGATCGAAGGACATGGTGTCGGCAGCGTCGTGTTCCGATGGTCGTTGCTGGGCAGCGTCGTTGCGATGCTGGGATGGGCATTGATCGTCAGACTCGGTCCCTGGGTATGGACAGAAGTCTTTGGCGATGTGTCCTCAGAAGATGTCGTGGTCCGCTCGGCGTCCGGGAGTTTGCCATGCCCGCATGCGGTAACCGTGGACCCCTGCCGCGTGGGGCCCCGCAACGGCTTTGCATGTTGGTTGGTGAAGCTCCTGATTTGGGTGGCGGACATGGACAGGCAGTGATCGAGGGAAAACGCTCCGCTGCTGGCTCCACAGTGCGCAATCTTCATCTCAATGCCACCCATCAGTGATTGGGTCGTGACCTGCCGTCCTGACGGATGGCGTGAGGTGGTCGCTCAAGCCATGGCTTGCGATTTCATCTTTGCCTCATGCGCACCAGTGCCCGTCAGCAAACCAAGAGCGGCTGGCAGGACGTAGCGAGCAGTCGTCAGTTGGGTGTGGGCGGCGCGCTCAGAACCGCAGTGGACGCGTGGTCCATCCCGATTCCGAGCACCGACCGCGCCCGCCTGACGGCTGTGCAGTAGCTTTGTTAGCCGCTCTAAGGTGCGTTGCCTCGCCAGCGCCATCTGCCCAGGCAATGCATCCAGTGTTGCGACCGTTGGTAGGCCACGCTGGCGTCACGCGCGCGATAATCTCGCTCGCACGGCATCAGGTAACCCCATGACCACCCCCACCACACTCTCCGAGTGGCTCGCCTACATCGAGCAGCAACACCCCAGCAGTATCGCGATGGGATTGGAGCGCGTGCGCGAGGTGGCTGCGCGCCTGCAGATCGCAGCGCCAGCCAAGCATGCCATCGTCGTGGGCGGGACCAATGGCAAGGGCTCGACCGTGGCCTTTATCGAGGCGATCGGGCGTGCTGCCGGCTGGAAGATCGGTGCCTACACCTCGCCGCATCTGCTGCGCTACAACGAGCGCGTGCGTATCGACGGCGAGGAGGCCAGCGACGCGCAGCTGGTCGATGCGTTTGCTGCGGTAGAGGCAGCGCGCGGCGACACCGCGCTGACCTATTTCGAATTCGGCACGTTGGCGGCCTTGTGGCTGTTCCAGAGCGCCGCGCTGGATCTGACGGTGCTGGAAATCGGCCTGGGCGGGCGCCTGGATGCGGTCAACATCGTCGATGCGGATGTGGCGGTGATCACCACCGTCGACATCGACCATACCGATTGGCTGGGCGAAGACCGCGAGGCCATCGGCACCGAGAAGGCCGGCATCATGCGCGCCTGGAAGCCGGTGGTGCTGGGCGAGATCGACCCGCCATCCAGCGTGTTGCGGCGCGCCTACCAGCTGGGTGCCAATGCGATCCGTGCCGGCAGCGATTATTTCTTCGAGCCGATTGAGGTGCAGCACCCCGAAAACCCGCAATCCGACGCGCCGCAATGGCGCTGGCGCGATGTGGCAGTGACATTGGAATTGCCGATGCCGGCATTGCACGCGCCGGTACAGCTGGCCAACGCAGCCGCTGCGATCGCCGCATTGCAGGCGTTGCCGGTGGAGGTGCCCGCTGCAGCTTGGGTGCAGGGCATCGGCAACGCGCAAGTGGCCGGGCGATTGCAGCGCCTTGCGGTCGATGGCCTTCAGGTGTTGCTGGATGTCGGCCACAACCCACAGGCCGCACGCGCGCTGGCCGCCGCGCTCGGTGCGCAGGCGCACGCCGGCAGCACCTACGCGATCTACGCTGCTCTTGCCGACAAGGATGTCGTGGGCGTGGTGGAGGCAGTCGCTGCGCAAATCGACCACTGGGCATTGGCGGGGCTGGAGGGCGCGCGTGGACAATCGGCGCAGGCGCTGCACGCACGCCTGCAAGGGACTGCCGCCGCGCAGGCGCTGTGTCACCGCGACGTTGCCAGCGCAGTGGAGGCGGTCCTGGCCACAGCCAGCCCCGGCGACCGCGTGCTGGTGTTCGGCTCGTTTCACACCGTGGCCGACGCGCTTAGCGCACTTCATTCAGCCTGTTGAGGTCGTCGAGGTGGCGCCGGCCTTATAATCGCCGCGGCACCCCGCCACGCCGCCTCTCGTCTCTTCCGTGGATACTGCTCTGAAACAGCGACTGATTGGCGCCATCGTTCTGGTGGCGCTTGCCGTGATCTTCCTGCCGATGCTGGTCAAGGGCCCCGCGCCGTCGAGCGGTGTGGCCGATGTGCCGCTCCAGGCACCTGCAGCACCTGCCAAGGGCGAGTTCGAAACCCACGAATTGCCGCTGGTCACCCCTGGCAATGCGCCGGCCGGTGGCGCGCTGGGCATGGCCGGTGCGCCGGCGTCGGTGCAGAACAACCCCGATGCCGCCGATCTGGCCGCCCCGTCCAGCACGCCTTCCGCACCGGAAGTGGCCGCCGGCAATTACGCGGTCAATTTCGGCGCCTACGCCACCAGTGCCGATGCCGATGCGGTGATTGCGCGACTCAAGCAGGCGCAGTTGCCCGGCTTCAGCGAAAAAACCCAGATCAACGGCCGCCCGGCCTGGCGCGTGCGCGTTGGGCCGTACGCCGACCAGGCCCAGGCCGAATCGGCGCGCCTGCAGGCAGTGAAAGTGCGCAGCGACGTGAACGCCCAGGTGGTGACGTTGGATGCCAACGCCGCCGCTCCGGCGCCTGTGGCCACCCCGCCCGTGCACGCACCGGCCACCAAGCCAAGCAGCAGCGTAGCCGCCGCGAGCACCACGGCACCGACCAAGACCGAAAGCCTGCCGCCGGAGCCTGCCAAGCCGATCGCCGCCGCGCCCAAGCCGGCTGAAGCGCCCAAGCCCGTGCCGGCCAAGCCTGAAGTCACCAAGCCTTCAACCGCTCCGCCTGCAGCCGCCAAGCCGGAAGTGGCTGCCAAGCCTGAGCCTGCCAAGCCGGTGGCCACCGCACCGGCAGCGCCTGCGGCCAGTGCGGTCGGTTTTGCAGTACAGCTGGGTGCGTTCGCGCGCGCCGAAGACGCCGACGCCTTGCGCGACCGTGTGCGCGCTGCCGGCTTCAGCGCCTTCGTCGAACAGGTGCGGACCGACAAGGGCGCGCTCAACCGCGTGCGTGTCGGCCCGGTCGCCAATCGCGGCGATGCCGAACAGTTGCGTGCCCAGGTGGCAGCCAAGGTCGGGATTTCCGGCATGGTGCGGCCACATCCGTAATGTCTGTACCAGCTGCAAGCACACGCGGCCACTGCGGACGTGGCAGCCGCCCGTCCACTGCGTTGCTGGCGCGCCGTCATGTGTCGGCTAACTGCCTGCACTGCGCAGCCCGCAGGCACTGGAATTGCGAACGCCTCGCACCCATGGAGGGGAGGGCAATGACTACCGAGCCAGATTGCACTAGCGGCGTACGCGCCGCGCTGAGAGCTTGCCGATGATCGACATGGTGCTGGGCGTGATCATTCTGGTGTCGGCGTTGTTGGGCTTGCTGCGCGGTTTTGTGGCCATCGTGGTCGGCACCTTGTCCTGGTTGCTGGCCGGCTGGGCCACGTTCATGTTCGGCGGCGCGGCCGCGCACTGGCTGGCCGATGGCAAGCATCCCTCTGCCACCGAATCGTTCGGCGGTTACGCGATGGTGTTCGTCGGCGTGTTGATCAGCGTTGCGGTGATCGGCATGGTGATCCGCGCGGGCGTGGAGGCGATCAAGCTCGGCGGCACCGACCGCATGCTCGGCTTCGTCCTGGGCGTGGTGCGCGGGGCGTTTCTGGCCAGCGTGCTGGTGCTGCTGATGGGCTTCACCCCACTGCCGCGCGAGGCGGCATGGCGCCAGTCGGTGCTGCTGCCCATGCTGCAGCCGGGCGCAGGCTGGATGCGGGCGCAATTGCCGGCCTGGCGGATGCCGTCGATGGAAATGCCATCAATGGAGCTCGGCGACTTGCCAACGGAGTTGGGGAAGTTGCATTCGGCAGGCGATAATACGGACCTGGGCAAGGCACTTGGCGGTTCCGGGCTGAGCGACACCATCACGCGTGCGCTCGGCAAACCCGCCAAGACGGCTCGCGACGGACGCGATTCGACCCAGGCGATGCCGGCCAACATCGATCCGGCGCAGGTTCGCGGCGGAGAAAGCGACCCGGCTCGGGTCGAGTCCCCAGGCCAGGCACGGCCACCTTCACAGTAACGGCGCAAGCCGAAGCGGAGAACGCGCACCATGTGTGGCATCGTCGGTATTGTCGGCAACCAGAACGTCGCCGGGCAGCTGTATGACGGCCTGACCGTCCTGCAGCATCGTGGGCAGGACGCCGCAGGCATCGCCACCGCAGATGGCACGCGCCTGCGGGTGCAGAAGGCCAATGGCCTGGTCCGCGACGTCTTCGACGAAAAGAAAATGGCGGTGCTGGAAGGCCGCGTCGGTATCGCGCATTGCCGTTACCCGACCGCAGGTTCGGAAGGCATGGACGAGGCGCAGCCGTTCTATGTCAACTCGCCTTACGGCATCGCGCTGGCGCACAACGGCAACCTGATCAACACCGAGGCCTTGCGCCAGCAGGTGTTCGAAGCCGACCGCCGCAACATCAATACCGATTCGGACAGCGAAGTGCTGTTGAACGTGTTCGCCTACGAGCTGGACGCGCAGCGCATGCTTACCCCCGAAGCGGCCATCCGCGCGGTGGCCGGCGTGCACCGCCGCTGCAAGGGCGGCTACGCGGTGGTCAGCGTGGTGTTGGGCCTAGGCCTGGTCGCGTTCCGCGATCCGCACGGCATCCGCCCGCTGGTGCTGGGCAAGCGCGAGCATGCCGAAGGCGCCGAATACATCGTGTCTTCCGAATCGGCAGCGCTGGACATCCTGGGTTATCAGCGCGTGCGCGACGTGCGCCCGGGCGAAGCGTTGGTGATTACGGCGCGCGGCGAGCTGTTTTCGGAAATCTGCGCTTCGCCGACCAACAACGCGCCGTGCATTTTCGAGTACGTGTATTTCGCCCGTCCCGATTCGATGATCGACAACATCTCGGTGCACAAGGCGCGCATGCGCATGGGCCTGAAGCTGGGCGAAAAGATCCTGCGCCTGCGCCCGGATCATGATATCGACACCATCATTCCGATCCCGGACACCTCGCGCGATGTGGCGCTGGAGATGTCCAACGTGCTCGGCGTGAAGTACCGCGAGGGCTTCGTCAAGAACCGTTACGTGGGCCGCACCTTCATCATGCCGGGGCAGGGCGAACGGCAGAAATCGGTACGCCGCAAGCTCAACCCGATCCACCTGGAATTCCGCAACCGTGTGGTGTTGCTGGTCGACGATTCGATCGTGCGCGGCACCACCAGCCGGCAGATCGTGCAGATGGCGCGCGACGCCGGCGCGCGCAAGGTGTACCTGGCCTCGGCTGCGCCGCCGGTGCGTTACCCAAACATCTACGGCATCGACATGCCGGCGGCCGAAGAGCTCATTGCGCATGGCCGCAGCGAGTTGGAAATCCAGGAGTTTCTGGGCTGCGACTGGCTGATCTACCAGGATCTGGAAGACCTGGAAGTGGCGGTGCGCGAAGGGAATCCGGACATCAAGCAGTTCGACTCTTCGTGCTTCAACGGCGAGTACATCACCGGCATCGAACCGGGATATTTCGAACGCATCCAGCAGCTGCGCTCAGACGATGCCAAGAAGCGTCGTCGCGCCTGAATTACCGCGGCGACGCGGCCGATTGGTCGCGCGCGCCGGGCTGGCGCTGCCGGCTGGCTGTGCAAGGCAAAACGCGTGTAAGTGCATGCCGGTGCGCTGCGTTTCTGCAGCGGGCCACCATCTGCTGTGGCCGACAGCATGAGCATCGGTCTATTCGAAAGCACCGATGTGTTCGATGCTGCTCGCCTGTGTCTTGACCAGGCCGACCCGCTGCAGAAAGTCGCGTTGACCCAACACTACGCAGCAGCCTTTCGCGCAGGCCGTCTTGCGATCAATCCGACAGCGCCTGCGCCGGATCCGATTCGCATGCCGGGCCGTCCGCCGACGCCGCCGCTGGTGCATCCGCGCGAGTTGCCACGCCGCGGATTGGGTACGCCAGAAGGGCGCGCCGCATTTATCCATGCCATTGCGCATATCGAACTCAATGCCATCGATCTGGCCTGGGATGCGGTGTATCGCTTCCGCGGTCTGCCGCAAGCGTTCTACGCCGATTGGGTGGCGGTGGCCGATGACGAATCGCGGCATTTCATGCTGTTACGCGCGCGCTTGCAGGCGCACGACCGCGACTACGGCGACTTCGCCGCACATAACGGGCTGTGGGAAATGTGCGAGACAACCGCGCACGACGGCCTGGCCCGCATGGCCCTGGTGCCGCGCGTGCTCGAAGCGCGCGGCCTGGATGTGACGCCGGCGATGATCGTCAAACTACGTTTGCTCGGCGACGCAGCCACTGCCGAGGTGCTCGAAACCATCCTGCGCGAAGAAGTGGCGCACGTCGCCGCGGGTTCGCGCTGGTACCGCTGGTATTGCGAGCAGGCCGGCGTCGAGCCACGCGCACGTTTCAAGGCGTTGCTGCGCCAATACGCTGGCGGCTATCTGCATGGGCCGTTCAATCTGCAAGCGCGCCTGCTTGCCGGTTTCGACGAAGACGAGCTGGCAGATCTGGTGTAGCAGGCTGGCTGAGCGTGGCGGCGGTGTTTGCGTAGCGAATAAGAGCGGCTCACAAAACGAAGCGAGCAGCTGTCAGGTGGGCGCGGACGGCGCGCTCAGAACCGCAGTGTACGAGTTGGTACATGCCGATTCCGAGCACCGGCCGCGCCGGCTTGGCGGTGAGCGCAGTCGTTTTATTCGCCGCTCTAAGCAGTCGTAGCTTATGTCCTGAATTTTTCTTGCGCGTTCGTGCGCTGGCGCCGTGTCACCTGAGCGCGCCTGGCGATGCTCGGCGGATGAGTTCGATCCTTCCAGGACGACCCGGCGCGAGCCGCCGGCGCCGATACGACAGGCGCCGCGGTGTCTTGCACCATAGGGAAGATTCGCGCAGCCCATCGCGTGGCGAAGGCGAACAGGTCCATGCAGAGCGATCTCCATAACGACGCGATGTCGCTGTGTTACGCATCAATGCGGCTAGCGCTTGTTCGACATGGCCCAGATAGACCGCGTTTTTTTCCGCAGGACTGTGCGATGGATCCTGCGTGATCGCTGCTGGAATCGCATCCAGGCGTCGGCAAACATCGCAGAACCGTAATTTTCTATTGCAACAACCTGCATTCGGTCCGGTGCAACGCGCCCTGATGGCGTCCCGTGGGCAGGGGGCAGGAGTTTCACATCCGTAACTTTCATGTCTTAGGAGAGAAAGACGATGAAGTCGAAGTCGATGTGCACCGCGGTGGGTCTGATCGTCATGTGCCTGGCCGGTTCGGCCGTCGCTGCCGGCAAACCGCTCTATCAAACCGGGCCTGCGCCAAGCCGCAGTGCCGCCGCCACCGACTGCTCCGGCTGCACTGTTGGTCTAACCCCAACATCAGCTACAACGGCGTGCCCATGGGCAATGCCAGCACCGCCGACAACCAACGCGCGCTGGTCAACACCAAGGCCACGATTGCCGGCTTCCGTTCAGTCTCGTGGAGTGATCCAAACCTGGCCCGGCACCGCACGTGCCGGGCGTTTTTACGCTACACCCACGCGCGTGGATCGCGCAGACTAGGCGCACCGCCGGTCACTGCCGGCCCTGTCTTGTCGAGCGGAGCCTTCATGTCCACGCCCCTGCGTTATGCGCTTGTCTGCCTGGCCGCACTGGCGGTTGCCGGATGCAAGCAGCAACCGGCCGAGCCCGTTGCCACGCAGCCCAAGCCTGCCGTTACCGCGCCTGCAGCGCCCGCCAGTGAGGACGCGCAAACCCGCGCGCTGCATGTGCTTGAAGCCCGTTTGCAGAGCGACCATGTGTACCCGGATAACTGCATCGGGATCATGGCCGAGGAAGGCGATGCGCCTTCGCCTGACGCTTTCGATTTTGCAGTGCGCGAACGCCACGGCGACGGTTGCCCCGGTGATCCGCAGACCAGCCCGGTACGCGACCGTTTCCGCGTGCAGGCCGATGGCACGTTGCTGTGGTACGACGTAGTAAATGCGGATTTCTTCGACTACGCGCAGCGTGCGCGAAGCATGCAGTGATGCTTTGTGGTCATTGATCCAGTGCAGACTGACTGCGCGCAGATGTCAGCAAGCGCCACGACAGCCGTTGCGTAGCGGCGAGGCGGTCGCGTAAGGCGCGCTTGAGATGACCCGGCGCGCGCATGTCATTCAGCGTCACGGTGTCTTGCGTTGCAGGCACAGCGTGTGGATGCGCTGCCTTACAGCGCGAACTGCTCCAGCGACACACCATCGGCATCCAAACGCAAGACCGAGCCTTGTTCGTACCAGTCGCCCAGCACGATGCGCGTGCAGGTGTTGCCGCCGGCCTGTACGGTGTGGATGGCAGGGCGATGCGTGTGGCCGTGGATTAGCCGATCCAGCCCGTAACGCACGAAGGTGGCTTCCACTTCGGCCGGCGAGACGTCGGTGACGGTTTCAACGTTCGACTGGTCGCCCTGCTTGAGTTCTGCATGGCGCGCCTGGCTGGCCGCGCGCGCCTGCTGCGCGAACGCCACGCGTGCGGCCAGCGGCTGGGCCAGGAACTGCGCCTGAAATACCGGATCGCGCGTCTGTGCGCGAAACGCCTGGTAGGCAGTGTCGTCGGTGCACAGCAGGTCGCCGTGCATCAGCAGCGTGGTGTGCCCGTATAGATCGATCACGGTGGGGTCGGGCAGGATGCGGAAGCCCGCGCGCTGTGCGTAGGTTTCGCCCACCAGGAAGTCGCGGTTGCCGGCCATGAAGAACACCGGCACGCCGGCATCGGCGACCGCATGCAGCGCCACCGCCACCGCATCGGCGGCCGTGGACGGGGTGTCGTCGCCGATCCAGGCTTCGAACAGGTCGCCCAGGATGTAGAGCGCGTCGCTGCCCCGCACCTGCGTGCGCAGGAAATCCAGAAACAACTCGGTAATCGCCGGCCGGGCCGGATCCAGATGCAGGTCGGAAATGAACAGGGTGGTCATTGCGCCATTGTACGGCGGCAGCGCGGGGCGGTCAGGGGCAAGGATGCGAGATTTGTGATTCGGGAGTGGAGAGTCGAGATTGGCGGATCACGGTTGATAAGTGATTTGGTATCAGAAGTTGGGCTTGTCGATCTGCTATTGGTGGCACGCGTCAGTCATTGGCTTCGAAGCGACTGGCGATCCGTGTCAGTTGCCCAATGCCCGACGTCTGATGCCTCTGATCAGTGGTCACGCAGGTGTGGCGCTCGTGAGCATGACTCGGCACCAGAGCGTCATGCGCAGCGGCTATCGTCAAGAGCGAAACGCAGCTCGCAGCTCGCCCCTCTCCCTGCGGGAGAGGGTAGGAGTGAAGGTACGGGGCGAAGCCACACGCTGAAATCGCACCGCTGCGCCATACGGTTTCATTATCAACCTCCGTGCAAGAACAATTGATCGTGCCAGACCAATCGACGGCAAGTGCATGAGGCCTCGCACCTACCCGCATCCGTCCCTGCAGGGCGCCTTCTCCCCCATCAAGTAGGACAATGTCCCGCAGGGAGAAGGGTGAGGCGAAGAAGCGCTGCTGCCTGCTTGGTTCCGTCCGGGTTGCTCGTCGGTCTCTCTTTCCGCCTGCCTGTCAGTCAGCCGCGCCTCCCCATGGCTGGCGCTTAGCCCAACACCACCGGCAGCCCCCACAGCGACAGGCTCGCCAGCAGCACACCGATCACCGTGGCGGCGAGTACGTCGCTGGGATAGTGCAGCCCCAGTACCACGCGCGAAAGCGCCACGCCGGCCGAAAACGGCACCAGCAAAGGGGCGAGCCAGGGATAATAGGCCAGTGCCACGATGCTGAAGGACACCGCATGCAACGTGTGGCCGGAGGGGAAGCTGAACTCGTCCAGCGGTGCCACCCAGGCGCGAATGCGCACGTCCGCCGCATACGGGCGCGGACGCCGGGTCCAGCGTTTGAGCGCCTTGTATAGCATCAATGCAAGCACGCCGGTGGCGGCCATGTGCGCCGATGCACGCACGCCATGCATGCCGTCGAGCACCACCAGCAACCCCATCAAGGCGTACCAGAACACGCCGTCGCCTAGACGGCTGATGGAGGCGAAGACGCGCCGTACCGGGTTGCGTCGGCACCACAGATTGGCGCGTCGGCACCAGCGCGCTTCGTGACCGCGCAAGACCTCAAGCCGCGTTGACGACATAACGCCCCCGTGCAGCGCTGATTCCCAGCAACAAGGCTTCGAAATCGGACACCACATTGTCCGGATGCAGTTTTTTCATCGCCTGTGCCGCTGCCGTGCCCATGCGCTGGCGCAGTGCATCGTCTTCGGTGAGTGCGACGGCGGCCTGGATGAAGGCCTCGTCGGTATCTACCGCCGCGCCGGTATGGCCGTTGCGCAGATACTCGCGTGCGGCGCCGTAATCGAAAGCGACTGTCGCCACGCCGCTGGCCATCGCTTCCAGGGTCACATTGCCGAAGGTTTCGCTGCGGCTGGGGAACAGGAACAGATCACCGCTGGCGAAGTGACGCGCCAATGCATCGCCACGCTGGATGCCGCAGAAAATGAAGTCCGGATTGTCGTGGGCAATCTTCTCGCGTGCCGGGCCATCGCCCACCCACACGAAGCGCGCTTTCGGGCGAATCTGCTGCAAATTGCGAAAGGCACGCACGGCCAGCGGCAGATTCTTTTCGTTGGCGATGCGCCCGACGTAGATGGCGGCAACGCCTTCGCCCTCGATGCCCCAGTCCGCGCGCAATGCAAGATCGCGACGACCTGGATCGAATTGCTGGCTGTCCACTGCGCGCGCCAGCAATCGCACGCGCTCGAAGCCGTCTTCGCGCAGAAACTGTTGCAATTCGCGCGTGGGCACCAACGTGGCTTCGGCCTGGTTGTGGAAGCGCCGCATCCAGCGCAGCGCGGTGCCCTGCAGCCACGCGGCGCCGTAATCGGGCAGGTATTGGTCGAAGCGGGTGTGGAAGCCGGTGGCGACCGGAATGCCGAGCCGGCGTGCTGCGCGCATTGCCGACCAGCCCAGGGGGCCTTCCGTGGCCACATAGATCGCATCCGGTTGCGTGCTGCGCCAATGACGTACGAGACGGTGCGTGGC
Organism: Xanthomonas sp. JL1; assembly: GCF_038405005.1. Classification (NCBI taxonomy): domain Bacteria; kingdom Pseudomonadati; phylum Pseudomonadota; class Gammaproteobacteria; order Lysobacterales; family Lysobacteraceae; genus Xanthomonas; species Xanthomonas sp. JL1. Next base: position 35,238 of record NZ_JBBYGR010000004.1, read on the forward strand.
CGGCAGGCCGAATTTCAATCCCGGGTAGCGCGGCAGCGATGCACCGCGTACCAGTAGCGCATCGGTCGCTGCGGTGTCGGCGCTCTGGCGTGGACGCACGACATCCACTTGGTGTCCGCGCGCGCGCAGGCCGGTTTCCAGGCCGTGCACGGTCAACGCAACACCGTTGACCTCGGGGGGATAGGTTTCGGTAACGATCGCGTAGCGCATGCCCGTTCTCCCGTTTTGGCTAGCTTCCGGGAGGGCGATGGCATTGATGTTGCGCTAGTAAGACGTGGCAGTGACACGTGCGACGGGATTGGAGATTAGGGATTCGCAAAAGCAAGATTATTTCTTCAGCACGAATCGCGAGGACGGTGGAGTTTTGGATTCGAGCGAATCCCGATTCTCCAATCCCGCCTGAGGCCCCCGGCCTCAGGTCACAAACGGTTTGAACGCAATTCCCAGGCCGGCCATGCTGTCGACTTCGCCGATCAGGTCGGCGCGCAGCAGCGGGCGCGAGTCGATCCAGCTTTGCGACAGGATCAACGACAGCTGGGTGTCGTCGGCGGTGAGTTCCAGGGTCGGAATCGGGTCCGGATCATGCGCGCGGTGCAGCAACACCGCCAGCCGCAGCAGCGCGGCCTTGCGCCGGGTCGGCAGCAGCACGCGGTCGGGCAGGGCGTCGAAGGCGGTCTTGGGCACATTGCGCCGATGCGTGCGCACCAGCGCGGCCAGTACCTGCTGTTCCTGCCGTGAAAACCCCGCGATATCCGAGTGCTCGAGGATATAGCTGCCGTGCACGTGGTACTGGCTGTGCGCAATGATCAGCCCCAGCTCGTGCAGGCGTGCGGCGCGGCGCAGCACTTGCGCATCGTCGCCATCCAGTTGCCAGGATTCGCAGACTTGGTCGAACAAGCGGCAGGCGGTGGCTTCCACGCGTGCTGCCTGTACTTCGTCGATCCCGTAGCGCTGCACCAGCGAGGCCACCGAGCTGTCGCGCGGATCGTTTTCGCCGCCGCGGCCAAGCATGTCGTACAGGATGCCTTCGCGCATCGCCGCCTTGCTGACCATCAGTTTCTCCAGACCCAGCGCCTGGAACGCAGCTTCCAGCACCAAGATGCCACCGGCGATGATTGGCCGCCGTTCGGCCGCCAGGCCGGCCAGCTGGATGTCTTCGATGCGTTTGGCCTTGAGCAACTCATCGCGCAGCGCCGGCAGCGCCTGCGCCGTGATCGCGCCCTTGGTCAGCTTCATTGCCGCGCACATCTCGCCGATGGCCTTGTGCGTGCCGGACGAGCCGATCGCCTCGTGCCAGCCCAGCGCCTTGTACTGGCCGGCGAACTGCTGAAACTCGGCGCCGATCTCGGTCAGCGCATCCTTCCATTTTTTCTTCGACAATTTACCGCCGGGAAAAAACCGCCGCGTGCTGGCAATGCAGCCGGCCTGCAGACTTTCGCGTTCCAGCGTCTGAAACCCGCGACCGATGATGAACTCGGTCGAGCCGCCACCGATGTCGATCACCAACCGGCGTTGGTCGGGCTTGGGCGGCTGCGCATGCGCCACGCCGAGATAGATCAGGCGCGCTTCCTCACGCCCGCTGACCACCTCGATCGCATGACCCAGCGCGGTTTCGGCCGGCATCAGAAACGCTTGCGGCGAACGCAGCTGACGCACCGTGTTGGTTGCCAACGCGCGCACGCGCAGCGAAGGCACGTCACGAATGCGCTGGCCGAACCGCGCCAGGCATTCGAGCGCGCGCTGCCGTGCTTCATTGGAGAGCCCACCTTTGCCATCCAGGCCATCGGCCATGCGCACGGTTTCGCGCAGGCGATCGACGACGCGCAGCTGACCCATCAGGCAGCGCGCAATGACCATGTGGAAACTGTTGGAGCCTAGGTCGATGGCGGCAAGAAAATCGCCATCGCGCAGGGGCGGAATCGTGGGGGAGGGCATTGGCATGGCCGCATGGTAGCCGATGGTCCGTTGGCCCCGTGAGAGGCCCTGCGTGGGCCTCTCAGCGTCAGGGTGCGGTCGGTGCTCGGAATCGCTGGGTGCCACCTGCAGGCTGCAGGTGCGAGCATGACGCCCGCCTTTGCGAACGGCTTCCCACAGTGCCTGCTGCAGCGTTACTCAGATCCGATCGAGCAAGGTCATCTGCGCCGAATGCGGTGGCTCGCCCGGGGCAGGCGTGCGCTTGTGGTACACGCCCTCTGCGTCCAGTTCCCAGGCGCTGACGTTGTCGTCCAGATAGTTCTGCAGCACTTCGCGGTAGACGCGCTTGGCAAGGTCCGGTTCCAGGATCGGGAAGCAGGTCTCCACCCGCCGCAGCAGGTTGCGTTCCAGCCAGTCGGCGCTGGCGCAATACAACTCGGCGGCGCCGTCGTTGCCGAACCAGTACACGCGGCTGTGTTCCAGAAAGCGCCCCACGATCGAGCGCACGCGGATGTTGTCCGACACGCCCGGCACGCCGGGGCGCAGCGTGCAGGCCCCGCGCACGATCAGATCGATCTGCACGCCGGCCTGCGATGCCGTGTACAACGCACGCACCACCTGCGGTTCGTTGAGGGCATTCATCTTGGCGATGATGCGGCCCGGGCGACCCTTGCGGGCCAGCCGCGTTTCGCGATCGATCCGCTTCAGCACACCGGCATGCAGCGTAAACGGCGACTGCAGCAACTGCTCCAGCTTCATGCGCGGCGCAAGCCCGGACAACTGCTGAAACAGCATGTGCACGTCATTGCCGATCTCGGCATCGGCGGTGATCAGGCTGATGTCGGTATACAGGCGCGCGGTGCCGCTGTGGTAATTGCCGGTGCCCAGGTGCACGTAGCGTTTGAGCTTGCGACCCTCGCGTCGCACGATCAGCAGCATCTTGGCGTGGGTCTTGAAGCCGACCACGCCGTAGACCACCTGCACGCCGGCTTCCTGCAGCTTGTCGGCCAGGCCCAGGTTGGCTTCTTCGTCGAAGCGCGCACGCAACTCCACCACCACGGTGACGTCCTTGCCGTTGCGTGCGGCCAGAATCAGTGCATCGACAATCAGCGAATCCTTTCCGGTGCGATACAGCGTCTGCTTGATCGCCAGCACGTTCGGGTCGACCGCAGCTTGGCGGATGACATCCAGCACCGCTGTGAAGGCATCGAAGGGGTGATGCAGCAATACATCGTTTTTTTTGACGATCTCGAAAATGCCCTCGGTGTCGCGCAAGGTGCGCGGATTGAACGAGTGGTACTTGAGCTCGGGGCGCTGCACCAGGTCATAGACCTGCGTGACGCGGCTCAGGTTGACCGGCCCGATGATGCGGTACACCGCGTTCTCGTTCAGTCCGAAATTTTGCAGCAAGGTGCGCAGGATGGGCGCCGGGCAGTCGTGCGCGATCTCCAGCCGCACCGCCGGCCGGTAGCCGCGCGTGACCAACTCGTCGCGCAAGGCCAGCGCCAGGTTTTCGACTTCTTCCTCGTCCACCACCAGTTCGGAATTGCGGGTGACACGGAACTGATACGAGCCCATGACCTGCATGCCCGGGAACAGTTCGTCGACGAATTCGGACAACACCGACGACAGGAACACGAAACTCTGCGCGCCCTCCGGCGACAGGCTGGCCGGCAGCTGGATGATGCGCGGCAGCGAACGCGGTGCGCGCACGATGGCCAGATGCCCGGCGCGGCCGAACGCGTCCTGGCCTTCCAGCACCACCACGATGTTCAAGGTCTTGTTGAGGATCTTCGGGAACGGGTGCGCCGGGTCCAGCCCCAGTGGCGACAGCACCGGCATGATCTCGTTGCGGAAGTAGGCACGCAGCCAGCGTTTCTGGCGCGAGGTCCATGCCGAGGGGCTGAGCACGGCAACGCCGGCGTCTTCCATCGCCGGGCGCAGCACTTCATTCCAGGCGTGGTATTGCTGCTCGACCAACTTGGCGGCGCGATCGTGCACTGCGTTGAGGATGGCGGTTGGGCTCAGCCCGTCCGGTGCCGGCGGCAGCCCGAACTCCTGCGCATGCCGCACGGTGGCCGCGCGGATCTCGAAAAACTCGTCCAGATTGGTACACGAGATGCACAGGAAGCGCAGCCGCTCCAGCAATGGCACCTGCTCATCGAGCGCCTGCGCCAGCACCCGGAAGTTGAAGTCCAGCTGCGACAACTCGCGGTTGATGTACAGCGCCGTATCACGCAACGGATCGGTGGCGATGTCGTCGCCGGGTGTGATGTCGTGCAGTTCTTTGGCGTGGCCCATGGAATCGATCATCAAGACGGAGTATGTGCGTGGTTACCGCGCAACTGCAGCGCAGGCGATGCGGCGCGCGCGGGACGCGACCATTGCGCCGCGCTGGACGCGTACTGACTACATATTACGCCGAGTGTGACAGTGGCACCGATGGCTCGCGCTGCACGACGCGCGCAGCGACGAAATGGCACGAAAATTCGCTGCCGCGTCCCACTTCGCTTTCGATGTCCAGGCGCGCTTGATGCAGCCCCAGGATGTGCTTGACGATCGACAGACCGAGCCCGGTGCCGCCGCTCTCGCGCGAACGGCTGCTGGACACGCGATAGAAACGTTCTGTGATGCGCGGCAGATGCGAGGCCGGAATACCGTAGCCGGTGTCGCGCACGGCCAGCGCGGCACCATCGCCTTCGCGCACAAAGCGGATCGTCACCGTGCCGCCGCCGGGCGTGTAGCGCACCGCGTTGGTGACCAAGTTGGAAAACGCGCTATGCAGTTCCTTGTTGGAGCCGAGCAGATCCACGCCGGCCTCGTCGATCACCTCCACGGTGTGGCGGCCCTGGCTGTGCGCCTCGGCCTCGCGGCGCAGGGTCGACAGCATCGGCGCCATCGCCACATGCTCTTCGCCGAGTTCTTCCTGCGATTCCAGCCGCGACAGCGTCAACAGATCTTCGACCAGCTGCGCCATGCGCTGCGACTGCTTACGCATCTCCGCCAGCATCGGGCCCGACTCCGGAAAGTCTTCCGGGTCGAGCATGTCCAGATAGCCATGCACCACCGTCAGCGGGGTACGCAGTTCATGCGAGACGTTGGCGACGAAATCGCGGCGCACCTGCTCCAGTCGCAGCAACTTGCTGACATCGCGTGCCACCAGCAACAAGTAGTCGTCGGAATACGGAATCAGGCGCAGATTCAGGCGCAGATCCGGGTCCGCCGGCGAGGCGGCATCCAGCATCGGTTCGGCGTTGCGCCCGGCTGCCAGCCAATGCGCCAGCGGCAACGGCTGCAGCCGCTCCACCACCGATACGCCCATGTCGCCGGGATGGTGCAAGCCGAGCAAACCGCCCGCCGCCTTGTTGAACCACTGCACGCGCTGGCTGTTGCGATCCACCACCACTACCGCATCCGGCAGCGCCTGCGCCGCGGCGCGGTAGGTGCGCAACATTTCGATCAGGCGCCGCTTGCGCCCGCGCATTTCGGCCTGGCTGCGATACAGCAGACGGTCCAGTTCGTTCCAGGCGCCGATACCGGCGGCTGGCTCGGCCCGTTGACGCGCGGTGAGCCGCCGCAGCACCTGGCGCAGCCGCCAGTAGTGCCAGGCCAGCACGCCCAGCGCGGTGAGCGTCAGCGCCATCCACACATGCCCGATCAGCACGCCAGCGAAGACGGCAGCGCCCAACAACAGCGCAAGGGTGCCAAGCGTCTTGAGCCAGGCGGAACGGATGTGTTGAGGCATGGAAGGCGTTACCACGAAGCGTCAGGTAGGCAGCCACCCGGCCAGAACGCGGCCGGGGGGCTTTACGGCACGTCAGGTCGCCGAAGAAAAACGATAGCCCGAGCCACGTACGGTCTGCACCATGTTTTCCAGGCCGAATGGTTCCAGCGTCTTGCGCAGGCGGCGGATATGCACGTCGATGGTGCGCTCTTCCACATATACGCTGCCGCCCCAGACATGGTCCAGCAGCTGGGTGCGCGTATACACGCGCTCCGGGTGGGTCATGAAGAAATGCAGCAGGCGATATTCGGTCGGGCCGATCGGCACAGGCGCATCGCCGGCGAACACGCGGTGCGCGGCGCCATCGATGCGCAGGCGTCCCACCGCCACGCTGCCGTCTTCGTCGTCTTCGCGGGTGCGCCGCATCACCGCGCGGATGCGTGCCAGCAGCTCGCGTGCCGAGAACGGCTTGACCACGTAATCGTCGACGCCGGCTTCCAGGCCGCCGACGCGGTCGTTTTCCTCACCGCGCGCGGTCAGCATGATGATCGGAATATCGCGGGTCAGCTGCTCCTTGCGCCAGCGCCGCGCCAGGTCCAGCCCGCTGGTGCCCGGCAACATCCAGTCCAGCAGGATCAGATCCGGCACGCGGTCGGCGATGGCGGTCTGCGCCTCGCGGGCATCGCCTGCATGGATGGGCTCGAACTCGCCTTTGCGTAGCGCGAACGCCACCATGTCGCGGATCGCGGGTTCGTCATCGACGATCAGAATGCGTTTCTGCACGCGGGGCTTACCGTCTGGTTTTGGTGATCGTCAGTAGACTACGGTTTTGTGACTCTAATGTGACGTCGCTCGCGCCGCTTATGCGATGGCGATGGGGATGGCCTGGCGAAGCGGGCTCGGCAGTTCCATTGCCGGCAGATGGTCGCTCGGCCGCCCACAGCCGGCAACGCGCATCAGCGATCAGCGGGTGGATAAATCCGGGTCGCGAATGCCTTGGCGCCGCAGCTCTAGCACGGTCGGCGTGATGGCGGCGATGCGCGCATCCACGCGCGCCCGTGTCACATAGTCGAGATCTTTCTTTTTCAGCGCTTCCAGCTGGATCAGTGCCTGTTCGGCGCGACCGTTCAAGAACGCCGCTTCCGCATACGCTTCGCTGGCGCGCAGTTGGTCGCCGGAGAGCTCGCAGGCACGGGCGTAGCTCTGTTGCAGCAGCGGGTCGTCGCTGCTCCGGTGCACCAACGGCTCCAGCACCTGGCGCGCGCGCTGGCCGGACTCCTTGCTGGCCTGCTCGTTGAGTGCGCTGGCATAAGTCAGCGCCACCGCACGGTTGTTCGGCAATTGCTTGAGCAACGCATCGAAGCGTGCATTGGCCGCCTCGCGTTGGCCCACGCGCGCCTGCGCCTGACTCAGGCCCAGCGCCAGCCACAGATTATCCGGATGAGCCTCAAGCAGGCTGCTCAGCTCGGCCACCGGCTCGCTTGGCCGCCCGCCGCTGTTGCGCAGCTTTGCCAGCGCCAGGCCATAACGTTGCGCATCGCTCAAGCCTTGCTTTGCGCTGCGGCGCAGGTTTTCGTATTCGCGAATGGCTGCATCCGGCGTGGCTGCGCTGAGCACGCGCAGGCGTTCTTTCGCCCAATCGAAGCCCTGCTGGTCGGCGCCGCGGCTGAGCGCGTCCACCGGCAGTCGCAGCGCGTAGGGCAGCAGCGCGTTGCCGTTGTGGCTGAGCGGCTCCGACAGCGACGGGTCGGCCGGGTCCACGCGTTCCTGGCGGCTTCCACCCGGCACCGAGGTGGTCAGCACCACGGTGTTCTTTTTCATCTGCTCGGCGCGCGCCTTGGCTTCGCTGATGCGGGTGACGGTCACCGGGTGGGTCTGCAGGAAATCCGGCGCGCTGTAGCCACCCTCATTGGCCCGCATCGCCACCGACATGCGCTCGAAGAACCCGGCCATCGCATCGACGTCGTAACCGCTGCGCGCCAGCGTGCGGATGCCCAGCCGGTCGGCTTCGGATTCGTTGGAGCGGGTGTAGTCGATCTGCCGCTGCTGCATCAGCCCCATCGCGCTGGTGATGGTGGCCATGGTGGCGTCGCCCTTGGAGTTGCCACCGGCCTGCTGCGCCGCCACCACCGCCGCCAGCATGCCGAGCAGGATCGGGATCTGGTCGCGCTGCGCGCGCTCCACTGCACGCAGCACGTGCTGCTGGGTGACGTGGGCGATTTCATGCGACAGCACCGCCGCCACTTCGTCCTCGCGCTCGGCGGTCAACACCAGCCCGGCATTGACCGCGACATAGCCGCCGAGCGTGGCGAACGCATTGATCTGGCGATCGCGCAGCATGAAAAACGTAAACGGCTGCTGCGGCTGGTCGCTGTTGGCGCCCAGCCGGGTGCCCATGGTCTGCAGCCAGTCGGTGATCAGCGGGTCGTCCAGCACGTAGTCGTAGTTGCGCAACTCGGCCAGCATCATCTTGCCGTACTCGGCCTGACGCGCCGGGGTCAGCAACTCGCCGGCCGACGAGCCGATGTCGGGCAGGCGGTTTTCCTGCGCAGGTGTCACACCCATGGCAACAGCCAGCGTGAGGGCAGTGGCGAGCGGTAGCAGGCGCAAGTGGAACTCCCAGGTAGTTCGCGGAGCATGCGGGCAGCACGGCGCGACGGCGTGAATCATCGGTTAACCCGCAGTGTTGCGGTGAGGACATGGAAATTCCAGTCGCCCGGTACCATGTGTCAGACCCCATACCAACCACGGAGTTTCCCGTGAGCCAAGACCATACCGATCAGGGCGCGGCCTCCGGTCCGCAGATCACCCTGTATTCCTCGGCCATTTGCCCGTATTGCGTGGCAGCCAAGAACTTCCTCAAGAGCAAGGGCAAGACCTGGACCGAGGTGCGGATCGACCTGGATCCGGCCGAGCGCGACAAGATGGTCGCCCTGGCCAAGCGCACCAGCGTGCCGCAGATCTTCGTCGGCGACGTCCATGTGGGCGGCTACGACGACATGATGGCCATGCACCGGGCCGGCAAGCTCGAGCAGTTGTTGGCCGGCAGCGCGGGCGGTCAGGCATGAGTGGTTCCGACGAAGGCAGCGCCGACCGCCTGCGCGAATTCACCGAATTCCGTCAGCGCATGAATCAGCGCATCCTGGCCGAGCCGAACCAAGTGGTGCGGCGCTTCTTTGCGCTGGACACCCAGACCTATCAAGCCGGCACCCTGGACGTGAAGACCAAGGAGCTGCTCGGCCTGGTCGCCTCGATGGTGCTGCGCTGCGACGACTGCATCAGCTATCACGTGGCCCAGTGCAAGGAAGCCGGCGTGAGCCGCGAAGAGTTCTTCGAAACCTTTTCGGTCGGCCTGGTGGTCGGCGGCTCCATCGTGATCCCGCACTTGCGTCGCGCAGTGGATTTCCTCGACCAGCTCGAAAGCGGCGCGCAGGCGCCGGCCCCGCACGCGCACGACTGAGTGTGTAGCCGAGGCCTGGGGGTGGGGATTCGGGATTTGTAAGAGCCGGCAGGACGCGCGCGCCGACCATCGAGACGGCGCGTTGCGCTTGGGCGCTTGCTGCCCTTAGAACCTGTTCACGATCTTATTCAAACCATGCAAACTCCACGAATGCGCAAGAAGAACGATCCAAGTGACATGAGCCGTGAGCGGTTCGAGCAAATCCGCCCGATTCTGGAGCAAGCCCGCAAGCGCACCAAGCCTGTGACAGTGGATATGTATGAGGTGTGGTGCGCAGTGCTGTATCTGCTACGGACAGGGTGCCCGTGGCGTGCGTTGCCCAGTGACTTTCCGAAGTGGCGCACGGTGCATTCCTACTTTGCCAAGTGGAGCGAAGTGGACGATGAAGGAATGAGCCTGCTGGAGCGGGCGCTTAAAAAATCAGGTTGGCGCGGCCCGCGAGAAACAGGG